>JACRLS010000032.1 GCA_016235225.1 Nitrospirota bacterium
GCGGTGAGGATCTTGTCGTCCAGACCAGGCGGCACGCGCCGGGTTCGCGCCGCATACACGAGAGGACGTGTGCGATCCAGCGAGGCTTGAAGGTCTTCCGGCGTGATGCCCAGATCCTTGGCCACGTCGCTCAACGAGCGGGGTGTATTGGGAATGTTGGTATGCTCCCAATTGCCGCCGGGGGTAATGTCGTAATAGGCGCAGAACCGGCGGGCATCATCATTCGACGGCACGACGGCCTGAATCTGTTCGGGGGTCCAGACGAAAAACTTCCCTTCAACGCCCTCCGAATCGGCGTCCGTGGCTGAGAAAAACCCGCCTTCCGGCGCGGTCATTTCCCTGAGGATGTAGTCCAGGGTTTCGGTCGCGACGCGACGGTATGTGGGATCCTCCGTGGCCTGAGAAGCCTCCAGGTAACTCCGGGTCAGCAGGGCATTGTCGTACAGCATCTTCTCGAAGTGGGGAACCAGCCAGCGATCGTCCGTCGAGTAGCGAGCAAAGCCCCCTGCGACATGGTCATACATCCCACCGGCGGCCATCCCGTCCAGGGTTTTTCGGACCATGTGAAGGGTGTGCGCGTCGCCGGTGCGAGCATAACGCCGGAGTAGGAGTGACAATCCTGTCGCCGGGGGAAACTTTGGCGCATTCCCGAACCCGCCGTGACGCGCGTCGAATTCCTCAGCGAGCTGGCTGACGACCCCCTGCAGCTCCTCCTCGCCGACCGACAGGGGGGCCGACACGCGCATCGAGGCTGTCAGCCGATTGATGAGATCACCGGCCTGCCGTCGCAGACCGTCCGGATCGTCGCGCCAGAGTTCCGCAATCTTTTCCAACACGGTGCGGAAGCCGGGCCGGCCCCACTTGTCCGTCGGCGGGAAATAGGTGCCGGCGAAGAAGGGCTGTTGGTCGGGCGTCAGGAAGACCGTCATCGGCCAGCCGCCCTGGCCCTGATTCAGGGTCACGGTCGCCTGCATGTAAATCTCATCCAAATCGGGCCGTTCTTCACGATCGACCTTCACGCAGATGAAGTGCTCGTTCATGACGGCCGCGATGGCCTCGTTTTCGAACGACTCGCGCTCCATGACGTGGCACCAGTGGCAGGCCGAATAGCCGATCGAGAGGAGAATGGGCCTGTTCAGATCGCGGGAGCGCCGCAAGGCTTCATCGCCCCAGGGATACCAGGCGACGGGGTTGTAGGCATGTTGCAGAAGATAGGGACTGGTCTCGTGAATGAGACGGTTGGCGGGGCGAGCGGAGTCCGAATGGGACATGGGGGCACCCTACCATCACGGTCGTCGGAGATTCAACGGGCTGTGCGGCCGCCCGATTTTGCGCAAACGTCTCGGCGGATGGGGCGTCTTCATGGTAGGCTGAACAGGGCGGATTGATTTGGATTGACAGGCGAGGTAGGCATGGATGCTGACGATCTCGGTCCCTATTCCAACTACAGGCTCACGGTCCGGCTCGAACTGACCAATCGCGTGGGTGTCTTCGCCCGCATGGCTACGGCCCTGGCCGAGGAGGGGGCGAGCATCGGCGCCGTGGATATCGTGTCGGCCACGCCGGAGAAGGTCATTCGGGACATCACCTTCGATGTTCGGAACGAATCGCAGGGGCAGACGGTCGTGCGCCGTCTGAAAGAAATCCCCGATGTGCGCGTCGTGTCCGTGTCCGATCGAATCTTCTTGATGCACCTCGGCGGAAAGATCCACGTTCACAACAAGCAGGGAGTTGGTGCATCTCTATACCACGAAGGCCAATAGCGTGGCGGTGGTGACCGATGGATCAGCGGTTCTTGGGTTGGGTAATCTCGGTCCGGAAGCGGCGCTTCCGGTGATGGAAGGCAAGGCCATGCTGTTCCGAGAGTTTGCCGGGATCGACGCCTGGCCGATTTGTCTCTCCACACAGGACCCCGATGAGATCGTCCGCATCGTGCAGGGGATTGCGCCGAGTTTCGGCGGGATCAACCTCGAAGACATCAGCGCGCCCCGCTGTTTCGAGATCGAGCGGCGGCTCAAGGCCACCTTGAATATTCCTGTGATGCACGATGACCAGCATGGGACCGCCGTGGTGATTCTGGCGGCGCTGGCCAACGCGCTGACGGTGGTGAAAAAGCGGTTCGAAGAAGTGAAGGTCGTGGTGAACGGACTCGGGGCGGCAGGATTAGCCTGTTGCGAGATCCTTCTGGCGGCGGGCGTGCAGGATCTCATCGGCGTGGACCGTCTCGGCATTGCACTGAGCGGCACATCGGAGCGGCTGCGCGAGGCCCGCAAAGACCTGCCGTCCATCACGCGCTACGATCAGCCGTCCGGATCCCTCCAAGACGCGTTGAGGGGCGCGGATGTGTTCATCGGATTGTCGGTAGGGAACGTCGTCAAGCCGGAGGACCTGGACCGTATGGCGGAGGATCGCGTCGTGTTCGCGATGGCGAATCCCGATCCCGAAATTGCTCCGGATCTTGCGCTCCCCCGATGCCGCGTGTTTGCGACGGGCCGTTCAGACTATCCGAACCAGATCAATAACGTGCTGTCCTTCCCAGGGTTGTTCCGGGGAGCCTTGGACGTGCAGGCGTCGGACATCAATGAGGCCATGATGCTGGCTGCCGCCGAGGCGATCGCGAGAATGATTCCATTCGGGACGCTCAGCGAGGACTACATCATCCCCAGCGTGTTCGACAAGCAGGTCGTGCCGCACGTTGCCAAGGCCGTCGCCGAGGCCGCCGTTCGGACCGGCGTCGCTCGCAAGACGGGTAGACGCGAGATGTGAGCACTGAACAGAGAGAGATGACACGTCACACGTGAGAGGACTGTTTCGACCGAGATGGCAGATCGGCAGTCGAGAATTCGCCCCCCGCACTCATGGCGATCGATACTACACTACTGTCCGTTTCCCAGGCTGCGCTCGTACAATAGTACCTTCCAGCCGTCCTCTTCACTCAAGAACTGGCCGACGATCGGCAGCATGCCGGTGCCCGGAACCTTTCCGGTCTGCCCTAGGCTCCCGTTCTTCAACACCCACATCATCTCCCCAGGCGTCCGGACCTTGTTGAACCGTGGATCGGTAAAATTCCGCGGTTGAATCGGAAGGACCTTGGCGGCTCCGCCGTCTCCCTTCCCCTCCGGACCGTGGCACTGAAAGCAAGTCCCGCGTCCCAAGAAAATGGCCTTCCCTTCCGCCAGGATTTCTGGCGTGGGACCAAAGGGCGGTTTGTCTGCCTTGGCGGCGGCGAGTTCTCCCGCCGGCACCCTGGAAATTTTGATGTCGAATTCTCCGCCGGCTTGTCCGTAGCCGGACGGATTTTGGCCTTGGGAGAGGCTTGGCCCCCCAAGAACGATGAGGCCAAAAAGAGCAGCACAAAACAATCGCCACATGGGTATCCTCCAAGTCAAAGACGTCAGAAAATCGCCTCGTTCCCCGTGCGTGTCGGGGGCGGGCGCGGGAAGATAGCATAGCGCTGCAAGGGGGAGCAAGACCGGTTGTGTGGTGTGTGGTGAAAACACTCGTCTCGGAGCCGGGGGACGATGTGCTACAATAGGCGCCGGTCGGTCGCTGCTCCGGTTCCCGAGGGCCCATGCCGGTTGATCCCCGGAAACTTGCCAAGTTTCGAACCAACGCGCGACGTCGCATTGAAGACCTGCGGGTCAGGACACGCGACAGTCTTGAGGTGGCTGTGGATACGATGATGGAGGAACGGATCGACAGTTTCTTTCGCGTCGAAGAGGGCCTGGAAGAAATCGACAAGTCGTTGAGGGCCATCGAAGAAGAGGTGGCCGTGGTATTCGATCTCTCGGGGGCGGTGCGGATTTCATCCCGGTTGGAGTTCATGGAGGATCGGTACGATGAACTCGACAGCGAGGTGCGCCAGCGGCCCCGGCGGCGAAAGGGGAAGATCAACCTTGCCGATTTTCTGCGGGCGGCCGGCGGGGGCGGCGAGTCGCTGGGGGAGACGAAAAGCGAGATCAATAATACATTCGATGCTTACAAGGCCTTGGGTTTGGAGGATGGCTGCTCGCTCGCCGATGTCACGGCCGCCTTTCGTAAGCTGGCGAAGGGACTGCATCCCGACGCGCGAAACGGGGACCGCAGCTCGGAGCCAGAATTGCGGCGCATCATTGAGGCCCACCAATTTCTCAAGGAATACCTGAGCCTGTTCAATACGGAACCCCCCGTTGCGGAGAGAGGCAGATTCTCACCGGCCGAATAAGGCAAGACCCGTGATAACGCAGCCCATTCGCTATATCACCGACCAGCAGGCTCTGGGCGAACTCTGCCTGCAAATCCAGAGAGCCCCCCGGTTGGCTGTCGACACCGAGTTCGTCGGTGAGGACACCTTCGTTCCACGGCTGGAACTCGTGCAGGTGGCGACGGTGGAGATGTCGGCGGTGATCGATGTGCCGGCGACGGGACCGCTGGATGCCCTCTGGGAGCTCCTCAGCGACGGCCGGATTGAGAAGGTGGTCCATGCCGGTCGGCAGGATCTGGAGCTGGTCTATGCCCACGCCAAGCAGGTCCCGTCTCCCGTGTTTGATACTCAGATGGCGGCCGCGATGGTGGGATACGGCACGCAGATCTCGTATGCTCAGTTGGTGGAGCGGGTGGTGGGAGCCAAGATCGCCAAGTCCCATACGCTGACCAATTGGAGCTATCGGCCGCTCACTGAGGAGCAATTAGCCTACGCTCTCGATGACGTGCACTACCTGCTGCCCGTTCATGATCACCTCGTTCAGCGTTTGCAGTCCATGGGGCGGCAGGCCTGGATGCAGGAGGAGTTTGCGCGGCTGACCGGGTCGTTGACCGACGGGTCGCGCGAGCCCCGCCAGCGCTATCAAAGGATCAAGGGCTGGGAGGGATTGAAGCCGCAAGCCGCCGCCGTGCTCCGGGAACTTGTAGCCTGGCGGGATGAGGAAGCCCGGCGGCGCAATGTGCCACGAGGGCGCATCGTTCGTGATGAGGTGCTCTTGCAGCTCGCCCGACATATTCCGAAAACGCCGGCGGCGCTCCGGTCGACCAGGGGACTCAACGGGTCGGAGGTCGAACGGAACGGAGCGGCGATGATGGAGGCCATTCGTCGAGGATTGGCGGTCCCGCCGGGTGAATGGCCGGACGTGCCCAAAACGCGAAGGCCCGAACCGGAATCGATCGGTCAGGTGGAGGTGTTGCAAGCGGTGCTGAAAGCGCGTGCCGCTGAGCTCAATATTGCGCCGACGCTGTTGGCGACCGCTGCGGATCTCCAAGCCGTCATCGAAATGCGAATTACCAGACAGGCGACTGACGTTCCGCTGCTGCAGGGCTGGCGGCGCGAACTTGCCGGCAAGCTGCTCCTGGAAGTGCTCGACGGGAAGGTAAGCCTTTCGATCGACCCGAAGGCCGGGCAGGTGAAGTTGAGTCGAGTCGGGGAAGCGTAGCAGGCGTCCACCCTCTTGCGGCGATGAGACGCCGGGCAAGATGATGTCCCCCCATTCAAAGAAACTGCGTGATGGCCTCCGCCGGTCGAGCCAGCATGGCCTGCGCACCTTTTTCCACCAACGGTCGCTGGATGAGATCAGGATGTTTCAGCATGAGATCGATCAATTCATCCTCTGAGCGAGACGTCTTCGCCAGCCCCAGTGTCTTATAGATGTCCTCTTTCGCGCGCAGAATGTCCTTGGCCGCCAGGCCGGCTTTCTTCAGGAGGCGCGTGAGCTGAGCCTTCGTGAAAGGGGTCTCGTAATAGTTGACAGCCTCGTAGGGCTTGCCGCTGGCCTGCACCAGTTTCAGGGCTTCACGACAGGTAGAGCAGGTGGGTTTCTGATAGATGATGATTTTCGACATGAGGCCTCCTCTTCTTCTTGCTCACCGATCCAGACCAGGTTCCAACAGACCAGATGCCGACTTGACTGAATTCTGGCCCGCATGCTACATCGCGGGCGGGAGATCGACCCTCTGATGTCACCCTCAGGCCCAACAGCAGGCACCAGTTCGGGCGGAAGCTTCGCCGTGGCGACCGCCGCCGGTAGGACCTTGCAGGTCCTCAGAACGAAGCGTCGCGGCCAACCCGTTTACGTGGTGGGGCATATCCTTGACCGGAAAGGACAGGAAGCGACGTTTGACCTCTTCAACGTCCGTCTGGCTGTGGTCAAGTTCTCCGACGGGGCGACGTTGGGATACGATCCCAGCGAGTTGCTGCTGCCGACTGAAATCGACGATAAGGGCCTGGCCTATTTTGAAATCCGGTCCGGTGTGAAGTGCGACCAGCCGTTCCCCCTCACCGCTGGGGAGTTTCGCTCCGAACAGGAACCGGCGGCCTGTCCTGAATGCCGAGCCTGAAGCAGGGTGAGCTCCAGATTGCGTACTACCGGTCGCTTCCTCTCCGGCTGACCCGCACCGTCAGCCTCGACCTTCTTCTTCAGTCCACCAACGGCGCGAACTCGATTGCCTTCTTGATCAAACAGTCCCCGGCAATCGCTTGCAGAGACATGGGCAGCATGCCGGCATCAATCGCCTTCACCGAGACGATCCGGTAACCATCCTGGGTTTTGAATGCCTCTGCCCGGAGCGCGTGGCAGATCTCGAGTTTGTTCCAGACCAGATTGTCCATAACCTGGTCACTGGGGATGAGCGCGCTCTCGGTTGTCGTGCTGGCGGCGGCGACTTGGGCGGTCACCTGGTGCCTGTCTTTGGAGATCTTCAGGACCACGGCAAAGATCAATTCCGGGTCGGATGCGGCTGTCAGACTCGGCGCCACCGCGACACACAAGACCAAGACCATCACGTATGACCATACCATAGCTGCCCTCATGGTCTATTCTTCGTCCCTCCATTTGATGGTTCGGCGGAGGGACCGCCGTGGCTTACCGAACTGTTGCCGACTGGCACGTTCGAGGCCGGTGGGCCCTGACCATGCCGCTGGTGCAACAGCATGCTGCTCACGATGAGGATGAGCACTCCGAGGATGATGAAGGGTGACGGTGAATCGTGACACAGGCAGTCTCTCTATGAGAAATTATGCCGAAGGGTCTGGGCCAATGCAAGGTGCCTCACGCCTGTTCCTTGACGGGTGAGGGGCCCCCTTTCTACAATTTTGACAGGGCGCGTATCGACGGACGAAAGGAGACACGACATGCCCCATGATTTCATGCCCGGACTGGCGGGAGTGCCCGCGGCACGATCTACTGTGAGTGATGTGGACGGCCAGCGAGGGGTGCTTGAGTATCGAGGCATAGCTGTCGAAGACCTGTGCGCCAAGTCCTCCTTTCTGGAAACCAGCTACCTCTTACTGTTCGAACGCCTGCCGTCCCGGACGGAGATCGCTCAATTCGCGGCGGACCTCACGCATCATCGACGGATCAAGTTCCGTATTGTCGATCTGATCAAATGCCTGCCCGAACATGGGCATCCGATGGATGCCTTGCAGGCTGCCGTGGCGGCGCTGGGTATGTTCTATCCCGGTCGCAACGTCCGTGATCCCCACAACAATTACTGGTCGGCGGTACGGCTCTTGGCCAAGTTGCCCACCATCGTGGCCGCGCATGCCCGTCTGCGTCATGGCGACGAGCATGTGCCGCCGCGGGACGATCTGCCATTCGCCGACAACTTTCTGTATATGCTGTCGGATCAGGTGCCGACACCGGTCTTGAGTCGAACCCTCGATCTCTGTCTCATTCTCCACGCCGAGCATACGATGAATGCCTCGACGTTCACGGGCCTCGTGACGGCCTCGACCTTGGCGGATCCCTACACGGTGGTGGCCTCGGCCATCGGCGCGCTGAAGGGACCGCTGCATGGCGGAGCGAATGAGGAAGTGGTGCAGATGCTCCGCGAGATCGGCTCGCCGAAGCAGGTTCGGCCCTATGTGGAAGCGAAGCTACAGGCCAAGGAGAAGATTGTGGGATTCGGCCACCGCGTCTACAAGGTGAAAGACCCGCGGGCGACGATTCTGCAAGGTCTCTGCAAGGACGTCTTCCGGGAGTTGGGCCCGTCACCGCTGTATGAGATCGCCCTCGAGGTCGAACGGGTCATGGCCGACCTGATGGGAGGCAAGCCGGTCCACCCCAACGTGGATTTCTACTCGGGCATTATCTACGACAAGATGGGGATTAACGTGGAGTGCTTTACGCCGATTTTCGCCATGGCCCGAGTGGCGGGCTGGTTGGCCCACTGGTTCGAGCAACTGAAAGAAAACAAATTGTACCGGCCGGATCAGATCTACGAAGGCGAGCACAACCGGCCCTACGTCCCCCTTGAGCATCGCTGAGGGCGGTTAAGCCTGATCCGCCAGAAGTCAAGAGGCCGCGGAGGAGACAGTCGAATGTGTTGGACTTGACCGAAGCAGAAGGGGTGTTACTTTCCTACTCAACGCAGGCAGAACTACGGAGGCGCCTGCAATGACCATCAAGAGAAGGAGGGACACCATGACTAGTGTGATTCGTTGGGATCCGTTCCGGGAACTGGAGGAGATGTCGAATCGTATGAACCGCTTGTTCGTCCGCGGCGCAGTCGGGAAGGATGCGGGAACCGAGGCGCTCACCGTGGCCGATTGGACTCCCACGGTGGATATCAGCGAGACGGATGGCGAATACATCATCAAGGCCGAATTGCCGGAGGTGAAGAGGGAAGACGTCAGGGTGACGCTTGAAGACGGCCTTCTAACCATCCAGGGCGAGCGCCGACAGGAGAAGGATGAGAAGACGAAGAAGTATCACCGGATCGAGCGTTCGTATGGACGATTTGTCCGGTCCTTCTCTGTGCCGGACTATGTGGATGACGGCAAGGTCAAGGCGGAGTACAAAGACGGGGTGCTGAATCTCACGCTGCCAAAGGCTGAAAAGGCCAAGCCTCGAGCTATCGAGGTGAAGGTCGGATAAGGGATCGAGAGCCGGGGCAAGTCCGAGAGGCTTGCCGAGCCATTGAGAGCAGGTACTAAGGCGAAGGCCCACCGAGAGGTGGGCCTTTGTTTTTGTGCTCCTCCGGCTTTCGTGCGGGCGGACAGGCTTCCGGCTGACGACAGGCAGGGGGAGATTGGTGTGTCTGGCTCATTCCCCGTGCTCGCGCAACGCGCACCCTTGGCTACGGAAGAAGGTGAAGGTTGAGGCTTAGTTGAGCGACAATCGAAGTGACGTGTAACTTCTGAGCCTGATTCTCTGCCGTAACCTTGGCGCGAATCTCAACCTTGACCTTAGCCTTGACCTTCCGTGGGGACGCGCGCAGTGGGGAATCAGCCAGACCACCCCTCCCGGAAGGAAACAAGGCCCCATCTTTCCAGCGGGGGCCTCGCCGGCCAGGCCGAGCGGGGCGAGACAGAGGCGACGGGTCGGGCGAGCCCCGGCACCCTCGGCACCGCCCACACAATTTCCGGAAGAGCCGCATCTTGGGGCACGATCACGGCAAGAAATCGTCTTGTCCCCCCTCGGCCTTATCGTTTAAGATGCGCGCCGCTGGGCAACTGTGGTTCTGTCCATTTCTTTCCTGAAGAAGGAGTGAGCTGTGGCGACGACACGAAAACCGGCTAAGCCGACAAAGTCAGCTGCACCATCATCAGGGGGCGTCCGTATCGAACGGGACACCATGGGTGAGTTGGAGGTGCCCGGGCATGCCTACTACGGGGTGCAAACGGCGCGGGCCGTGCGGAATTTTCCGATCAGCGGGATCCGGTTTTCCCGTTCCTTTATCCGGGCGATGGGCCTCATCAAGTGGGCGGCGGCCGTGGTGAACGACTCGTTGGATCTCCTGGACAAGAAAGTGGCCGATGCCATCAAGGCCGCGGCATGGGAAGTCGTCGAGGGGAAATGGGACGATGAATTCCCTGTGGACATCTTCCAGACCGGTTCCGGCACGTCCACCAATATGAATACCGACGAAGTGATCGCCAACCGGGCGACTGAGTTGCTGGGCGGGGCTCGCGGCAGCAAGCTGGTCCATCCGAACGATCACGTCAACTTGGGGCAATCGAGCAATGACGTGATCCCGACGGCGATCCACGTCGCAGCCGCGGAATTGATGCAGCATCAACTCCTTCCGGCGCTAGGCCGGCTCCATCGGGCGCTGGCGGGCAAGGGGAAGGAATTCGACAAGGTTGTCAAGATCGGGCGAACCCATCTGCAGGACGCGACGCCGGTTCGGCTCGGACAGGAATTCGGAGGGTATGCCCGCCAGATTGAGCTTGGCATGCAGCGCATTACGGGGGCCCAACGGGCTCTGAGCGAGGTGGCGTTGGGAGGCACCGCAGTCGGCACGGGCTTGAACACCCATCCGCGCTTTGCCTCGCGTGTGATGGCGCTGGTCTCCAAACAGGTCGGGGTGAAGCTGGAGGAGGCGCGCAATCACTTCGAAGCCCAATCAGCTCAGGACTCCTTGGTAGAAGCGAGCGGAGCCTTGCGCGTCGTGGCGGTCAGCTTGATGAAAATTGCGAACGATGTGCGATGGCTGGGATCCGGCCCGAGGTGCGGCTTGTGAGAGTTAATCCTGCCCGAGACGCAACCCGGCTCCTCCATCATGCCGGGCAAGGTGAATCCGGTCATTGCCGAGTCCGTCACGATGGTCGCCGCACAGGTGATCGGCAACGATGTCACGATCACCGTGGGCGGGCAGGCGGCCAACTTCGAGCTCATCGTCATGTTGCCGGTGATGGCCCATAATCTGCTCCAGTCTGTGGAGCTGCTCGCCCGGGCAGCGGAGAACTTCTCGGCCCGATGTATCGAGGGGCTCCGGGCCGACGAGCAACGGTGCAAAGATTTCATCGAACAGAGTCTGGCCATGTGCACGGCCCTGGCGCCTGAGATCGGCTACGATGCGGCCGCGGCCATGTCGAAGGAGGCCTATAAGACCGGGCGGACGGTCCGGGAAGTCGCCGTGAGCAAGCAGATCCTTCCCCTCAAGAAACTCGATCTCCTTCTGGACCCCTGGCGAATGACGAAACCGGGTGGTCCCGTCGGGAGCGCGGGTGGATAACAGGGCCCCTGGGCAATGGCTGCGGGTTGCTTAAGTCAGCGATAATTTTGACTTCCTCGACGACCGTATGATAAAGTCTGCGGAATTTTTTTGCCCTGGCAAGCGGGACCCGACTGGCCTCAACTGGTGGGGGGCTGTGTGAGTGAGAGCAACCATCATCTGATCCTTGTGGCCGGCGCCGGACCTGCCGGAATGGCGGTCGCCAACATGCTGACAAAGGCCGGCCATGAGGTCATCATTCTCAACACGGACATCAAATTCGGCGGCTTGGTGGAGTATGGGATTTTTCCGAGCAAGCTCAAGCTGCGAGGTGGTCTGAAGAAGACCTATTGGGAACTCCTGGGGAATTCCCATGTCCACTACTTTGGAAACGTATCTGTCGGACAGAACAAAGATGTCACGCTGGATGAGCTCCGGAGTCTCGGCCTGAGCGCAATTGTGTTCGCGACCGGTGCCCAAGGAACGAAGACGATCGGCGTCGACGGCGAGGCGGCGAAGGGCGTGTACCATGCCAAGGACGTCGTGTTTCACTTCAACCGTCTTCCCGGATACGGAGAGAAGCCTTTTGACATTGGGAAGCGGG
>JACRLS010000145.1 GCA_016235225.1 Nitrospirota bacterium
AGGTTGAGCGCGGGACCGTCAAGACGATACCCCATCCGGTCCGACTGCAAGGTGAGCTGGTAGGCTCCGGAGGTGAGCGCCTCCAGCGCCTCTCGATGAAACCGGTCCGCGTGAGGGCCGGAGATGACGTGCAAGGTCGGGCAGGCTCGATAGTTTGGCCTGGATTCAAGGGGACAGGTTCGACCAGCGGAAGGCGCGGATGACCCCACGCGCATGCCGAGGTTCAGCACGTCGCCCTTCCGCAGCGCGCGCCCATCCAGTCCGCCGATCCGGCTCTGCAGATGCGTGGCTCGACTTCCCATAGCAAGCGGCACGTCGATACCGCCCGCCATCGCCACATAGGCTCTCGCTCCGAAGGTCCGCTGGCCGAATCTGAGGGACGAGCCCGGCGAGGCCTCGAGGCAGGTCCAGGGGGGCACAGGGTGGCCGTTCAAGCTGAGGCGGAACTCGGCGCCGGTCACGGCGAAGGTCGTGGCCTGGTCGAATCGCAACTCGGGCCCGACGGCGGTAACTTCCAGGGCGGCTGCGTGATCCGGATTGCCGACGAGGCGATTGGCGCAGCGAAGTGCAAAGCCATCCATCGCCCCGCCTACCGGCATGCCGAACCGTTGCAGCCCGGGACGACCGAGGTCCTGGATAGTGGTCAGGAGTCCGGGAGATAGAATTCGGATCGTGCCGCGAGACAGATTAGACACCGGATCGACGCTGAAGCGGTGCAACGGTGACGCCGAGGGATTCCAGCCTGGACCGAATGAGGGCGACCAGCCGGTCGGCCCCGGGCGTGTCGCTATGGACGCAGACGGTGTCGAGGCGGACCGTGAATCGGACCCCGGTGCGAGCAACAACCACCTTATCTCGGACCAGTTGTTCGACCCGTCGGAGCACGTCTTCCTCGTTCATCATCACCGATCCCGCAATCTCGCGCGAGACAAGAAGGCCGTCGTGTTCGTAGGCCCGGTCGACGAAGGCCTCCTCGGCCGCCCCAAGCCCGGCATCGCGCGCCGCCTGGATGAGGGGCGAGCTCGCCAACCCGACGATGATCAGATGCGGGTCCACCGCGCGCACCGCACGGACGATGGCCTCGGCCACGGACCGTTCGCGAGCCGAGCGGCCGTAGAGCGCCCCGTGCGGCTTGACATGGGTGAGGGTCACCTGCTCCAGCGCGGCGATTCTCGCGAGGGACCCGATCTGGGAGGCGACCAGGGTTTCGATCTGCGCAAGAGTCAGCCCGAGGTCCCGCCGTCCCTTGTGCTCGCGATCCGGAAATCCGGGATGGGCGCCGACCGACAGGCCATGCTCCCTGGCACGCTGCACCGTGCGACGCATGAGATCTGGATTCCCGGCATGTTCCCCGCAGGCCACGTTCACGGATGAAACAAAGGGGAAGATGAGAGACTCGAGCCGCTCCTGCTCGGCATCCGCCGCCTCGCCCAGGTCGGAGTTCAGATCAATCAACATGGCTCGACCCGCTTTGGATGAATGTCTGCCGGTCGATCGGGACAAATCGCACGTGATCGCCGGGCGAGAGAAGAAACGGCTGAACACCTGACGGATCGAACAGGCGGCGCGGCGTCCGGCCGATGACCCGCCAGCCACCGGGACTGTCGACCGGATAGATGCCGCATTGCTCCCCAGCGATGGCGACGGATCCCGCTCGGACCCTGGTTCGAGGCTCCGCCAGGCGAGAGACCCTGATGGTCTCCGGGACGCTCCCCAAGTAGGGAAAGCCCGGCGAAAACCCGAGGAGATAGACGCGATAGGCGACCGAGCGATGGAGGGCCACCACCTCCGATGGGCTATGGCCGGTCAGTCGGGCCACCTCGGCGAGGTCGGGGCCCTCGTCACCGCCGTAACTGACAGGGATTTCGACCGTCTTCGGCGGCGTCAGGCGCGCCGGCAAGGGCGCACCAACAAGGCTCCGTAAATGGTCCGCGAGCTCGTCGCCGTCCAGAAGGAGGGGATCGAAGTAGATCGTGGCTGACCGGTAGGCCGGGACGACCTCGATCACTCCAGGCAGTGCCCGAGCGTCGAGGGTGTCGACGAGGGCGAGCACTCGGTCATTCGTCGCAGGCGCAATGGCCTCCCCGAGTTCGAGCGTGATCGCTGCCTCTCCGGCCCAGTAAAGACGCGAATACTCCGGCATCGGTCCACGAAGGCTAGAGAAGGGCCACGGCTCTGTCAAGCGATGGACCGGGATGGACTTACAAGTTGGAGGATTCGGAGACGAGCGTCGGCTCCACTTCGACGGATTGCGGCTGGGCTTTTGCTGTCAGCGGGGCCCCCGACCTAGGCTGAAAGGCGCGGGATACGATCAACTCCCGGAGACGCTTGTCGGCGTCCGAAAGGACCGAGGCCTCATGCTGCCAGGACTGATGGTCATGGCTCAAGAGGAGATTGTCGACCGGATTGACGAAGTAATCGATTGCGTCTTGGGCCGGACTATTCGTGAACGTGTATGGATCAGGGAGGGTTTGGCCGGCTTGGTCGGGGGTATGGATCAACGCGGCATAATAGTCGGCGTGGGCGTTCAGCGTGCGCTGTTTGGGAACCGGCAGGTGCGTCACCATCGACGTGAGCCAGTCTGGTTCCTCGTGACGAGGCTCGGGGAGACCCGACGCCACGCGGCGGACTTCCAGCAAGAGTTCATTCTGCATCGGCCACCGCAGGGACCGTTCCACCTGATCGAACGGCCGGATGAGGTGGGCAAATCGGGGCAGGGCCCCTACCTCGCTCGATCCATGTCCGACCACGGCGGCCAGGATCGTGACATCCTCTTTTACGACCTGAGCCGCCAACAGTTTCGTGGCCATGGTCTTCGAGCGGGCGAGGACGTTACGCCAGGCAATGAGATCCTTCTCCAGCCGATCCATGCCGTCGGCCGCACGATGGGCAAACCCCCCCGCGAGGTACAGACGGTGGGCCGTCAGCACCTGCGCACAGTCTGGACTGGCGAAATTCCCGTACCCGCGGTCTTCAAACGGCATCGCCAGCCAGTCGCGGTAGCGGCCCATGAGTACGTGATGTTGGGCCACCCATCGTTGCACCAGGCCACGTTCCCGCATGAACTCCCCGACAGGATCCTGGGATTGAAACCACAGAGCGAGGGTCCGGGTGTCTGAGACAAACGAGACCGGCGCCCGGGTTCCCAACGGCTGATCGAAGCATTGCCTGGTGTGATCGCGCTCCGCCGTTTTCCATTCGGCGTACCCGGCTTTCAGCGGATCCACGGACTCGCTGGCCCCGAAGCCCAGGAGGAGAAAATACCCGTTGCGGGTCGGCTCTTCTGCCGCGCGCGGTGGCGCCTGCGTCAATTCGAGGAAGGCCTCGTTCGGTTTCTGCTCCATCGCCAGCCAGGTCGCGGCGATCAGGCTGACCGTGAAGAGTGGGAGGCCGACCCCCATGGTCGTCAGAAGGAGTATCAGCCGCACGGCGATCCGGGTCGCGTTCACCGTGACATCCGTCACGGTAACTAGGCCGGCGCGGACCCATCGGGAGACCCGGCGTAGGGGACGGAAGGGACGACGCCGCCGACCGGAGGTGGCAAGCGCGCTGTTGCCCCCCATCGGGCTCGACTGCGAGGCGCGGGCCTGTTCCTCCGCTTCAGCTTCCTGGCAGAGCGCGCAGGGATGGATCTCGTGCTCATGGTTTGTCTGGGGCATCGGTTCGGGGACCGGTTCGGGTTCAACAGCGGAAGACCACTCCTCCCGCCGCACAACGTCTTCGTCGGACTCCGACACCGGCTCCCAGGTCGACTCTTCGACCGGAGGGAGAGGCTCGTCGAGCGCTTCCTCTGTCGTCAACGGTTCCGGTTCCGGCATCTGGAGCGTCATCTCTCGATCAGACGGAGACGTCAGGTCCACCGGTTCTGGGGCTGTCTCAGGCTCGGGATCCAGGGCAACCGGGACGTTTTCCTCGGTGCCGTCAAGCGCGACCACCGACTGAGAGACAACACCCAGGGACTCAGGCTCGGACATATCCGACAAGAATTCCTTAGCCGCACGGGCTTCCGTCCTCACCGGCTCGCCTTGGACCGAGGTGAGAACTACGCTGGCCTCGGCGATAGGGGCAGTCTCCACCTCGGATTCCGCGAAGACGAGGGGCTCGGCGGCGAGGCACTCAGTCTCGATCGGGGTTGCGGTCGGCTCGACCTGTGCCACTTCATCTTGGAGTAGCGGCTGGGCGACTTCTCCTTCCTGCTGCTCCACAACCGATGATTCAGGCGACGCCTGGTGTGACGCAGGCGATTCGGCCTGCACCGGCGGTGAGACCACGGAGTCCTCTTGCTCGCGAGGGATCTCTGTGGCTGAGGCGTAGGGAGAGACTCCCGTCCGCTCAGTCAGCGGGGTTTTCTCCCGCATGAAGGTCTCCAGTTCGGCCATCAGCGTCGGATCAATCGATGCGATCGGTGCGACCGAGGCCGGTATTGCTCTTGCCGCCGGTCGGGGGGCCTCCGACTCAAGCTCAGGACCCGCCAGATGAATCAGTGGCAGGTCAGACACAGGAGGCCCGGGCGGTTGATCGGAGAGCGCGCCTGAGGAGAGGCCCGGATCGAGCGCTGCTGCATACTCGGGCCGGGCTTGCTGCTCGGTCTGCGACCCGACGTCATCAGGGCGGCGAGAGTCGAGTGATGCGTTCTCCACAATAATGGGAGGCCCGGCTTCGGAATCGGGATGGCTCAGATCGAAGGGGCGGGCGCCCTCCGCCGGCGTTGGAGAAGACACCGCCGGTGCAAGCCCCCTCTGAAGAGATGCCTCGACCAGACTGGGGGTGGCTTCCCTTGGTTCCGCCGTTCGGCTGGAGAGAGACCGGTTCCCTGTTGTGTGCTCGGCCAGGAGGCCGGCCGTTCCGGTCTGGTCCGGGAGAGAAATGGCCTTCCTGGACGCGGCGACGGCAGATCGGGGTTTGTCCCGGCCAAGCGGTTCCGGCGACAGGGGCTCGTGCATCCACTCTTCGAGAGAAATCACCTCAACGTCCACCTGGTCAGCCGACTTGCTCCGCAGCTCAGATGGCACTAGGTCGGCCCTGCGCGGAGCGAGGGCCACTTGAGGGGATTCGTGGCTCGAGAGACGAGCGGCAGCGGGGGGCGCCTCAAACGGCTCAGCCACAACCGGGGCCTGTGACGGCGCCGCGTCTGCAGCGGAATAGGCCGCCGCACCGTCTCTCGTTGATCGGATGTCCGGACCGACGGAGGACGCTTCATGAACGGGGCTCACTCCTAACAAGTCCGTTCCCATCGCGAGAGGTTCGGGCGTCGCCGAGGCGGTCGTCACGGTCTCTTCCGCCGCAGCCGGTACAGCTTCTCGTGAGTCCGATGCCGGTGGAGCCTCGACGGATGGTTCCGGGACGGGCGGGGCGGGCGATTCCACAATCGGACGTGCGTCGGACTGAACGGCCCTCGAGGGGTCCTCGCCGGCCTGGGCCTGGGGTTGAGCTGCGGTGGGCACCGGGTCCGCTGACGACGGACCGGGGTCACCGACCAACGGTTTCTCCGGCGTCGCCGCCACGACCGGCTCTGCAAGCGGAGCCATAGGGGCGACCGCCGGCGGAGGAGGCGGCGGAGCGAAGGCCGCGGCGAGCGGCACGACATCAGGATGGTCGGGCGCGAGAGCCGTCACTTTTCCGTAGATACGCTCTGCATGTGCCCGATCCTCCGGATCGGGAAATTCCAACAAGATCGTAACGGCCTTGGCGAACTCTGAGACCGACTCCGCCGTCTTTCCCTGAGCTTCACAAGCCTGGCCGAGCAATTCGAGAAAAGGGACGTACCGCGACGCAGCGGCCAGGTACTCGCGCAGATAGGATTCCGCCTTGGCGAACTCCCGCCGCTGCATGGCTTCCCGTGCCAGCACTTCGAATGCGGCCTTGGCCGCCATCAAGCTTCCTGACTTGAGGTGCAATTGAGCGGAGAGCTGGCGGGCCGGTTCGTGGCCGGGCTCCTTGTCGAGCAGCAGCTTCAGTAATCCTGAGGCGTGGGAATAGTTACCCGCCTCAATGGCCGCGCGAGCCTCCTCCAACGGAGACGCGCCGGCGCCCCCCTTCGGCGAAGGCTCATCGGGCGGGGATGGATCTTTCCGCTTGATCATCGTGGAATCGCCACTTCCGCGCAATCTGCGCAGGGCCCTCCCGGCATAAGCCGGAATGCCTTGGCCCTACTCCGGACCGCCCAATGGATACCGCGCGAATGGGTCTCGAACAATGTGACACTGCGACTCGCCAACAGTCGAGCCGTAACGGTATAAGTCTAGCAGCCGTCTGCATAGACAGGGGGAGAACGTGAAGAGGGGAGAGGAGGGACGACTAGTGGGAACGCGGAGCAGCACCCGTTGATGCGCGTTGCTGAATGAGCTGTGAGGGAGAGAGAACGCCGAAGCCCATCTGGGCCAGGGAGGCCCGTCGCGCTTGAAGCAGTCCCGACGGAACGGGAGACAAATCCGCCGCCCGCACAGGGGTCCTTCACCGCGTCGATCTGTGAGAGACGTCGCTGGGCAGCCCGGAGCCTAGGCGGCCCCGGCCTTGGGCGTCGTCTTCTCGCCCGTCGTGGTCGAGCAGAGGGAGTGAATCTTCTTCCGGTGGCGCGCCCGGCTCCGCTGGTGCGACCCCCCGTTATCTTGCAGGGAGCGGTTCAGCAGGACGATGTGGTCCGTATGGGCCCCACACTGGAGGCACCGGTGCACCGGGAGGCGTACAGGCCCCGTGTCGCACAGGAACTCGACGAGCTCTTCCGGAATCAGAAATCCCCCGCATCGCCGGCAGGCGGGCTGTTCCAGCATCTGGGGATACTGGAGGCTGATGGTTCTGGCTGAAAATTCCGGCATACTTTGTTAACTAAGCAAAGGGAGTGCCGGGTCTCCCACGGAGGGGGGGGAAGAAGCGATAGACTGATTTCCCTAGGCGATTCGCTATTTTCCTCAATCGGCCATGAACAAGGATGTGCATGGGGTGGCCTTCATGCTACCCGATCTACCCAAATGCATCCCATTGATTTATCATGGTTTCGCTCTGTAGTCGTTTCCCTACAGTTGTGAAGGGAAATGCCGACAGTGTTACTGTCATGTCCACTATTTGAAGTTTGGTAGGGGTTTGCCGTGCGACTCTCCGTTTTCTGGCGCCTGGCGTTTGCCCTATTTGCCATCATTGTGGTGATGGCCGGCGTCAATATGTATGCACTAATCCAACTCCGCCAGCTCACGACGCTCAGTACGGGTCTTGTCTCGGACCACTATCCTGCGATTGAATCGGCCAAGCGTCTGCTGGCGAACCTGTACATCCAACTCGGCAGCGAGAAGAAATATCGCGTCCTGAAGGACCCGGTCTTTCTGAAGAGCTTTGACGAGGAGGCGCAGGATTTTCGGCGTGACCTCCAGGCTCTCCGGACGAAAGAAACGAGCGACCAGGAGCTGAAGCTGCTCGGAGACGTCGAGCGGCTGCATGAAGACTATCGGAAGCTGGTGGTCTCCAGCGTCGATCAGATCGGAGACGCCGCGACGGAGGCGGCGCGCCAGTACGACACCTCGCGCGATGCGCTGATGACCCGCATCACGGATTCTCTCCAGTCGTACATCACCCTGCATGAGGGGGCGGTCACGACAGGGCTGAGCGATTCGCACGCGAGGACAGTCCAGGCGGAGGTCATCACTGAGCAGCTGGTGATCGTCGCCGTGCTGCTGGCCTTGGCCCTGGCGGGGATTGCGAGTTACAGCATCCTCCATCCCTTGCGCCGGCTTCAAGAGCATATCCGGCACATCGGCCAAGGTCTATTCGGCAAGGCGGTGCAGGTCAAGGCGCCGAGCGAACTGAGGGAACTGGTCGATACCGTCAACTGGATGGCGAAGAAGCTCCAGGAACTCGACGACATGAAGGCGGAATTTCTGGCCCATATCTCCCACGAGTTGCGCACGCCGCTTGCCTCGATCCGTGAAGGCACGCAGCTCATGCTGGATCAGATTCCCGGTCCACTCAGCCCGGACCAGCGCGAGACACTGCTGATCATGGCGGACAGTTGCGAGCGCTTGATCCGGCTGATCTCCACCCTGCTCGACCTCTCCAAGATGGAGGCCGGCATGATGGAGTATCGATTTGCCCTGACGGACCTCAAGCGGATCGCCGACGTCTCGATCAACAAGGTCCGGCTCCTGGCCGACCGGAAGCACATCAAGATCCTGACGGAGCTGCCCACGGATCGGCTCCGCGTCCCTGCAGATGCGGCCCGCATCGAGCAGGTGCTGGACAACCTTCTCTCCAACGCCCTGAAATTCAGCAGCGAAGGCGGGATGGTCAAATTGGCCATGGAGGTCCAGCCCAAGCCCGGCCTTGTCGGGGTCTCGGTCTCCGACACCGGGCTCGGGATTCCGGCTGAGGACCTTCCGCACATTTTCGAGCGGTTCTATCAAGGGCGAGGACAGGCGAAGCCGGGGCTCGCCGGCAGCGGGCTCGGCCTGGCCTTGGCGAAAAAGGTTGTCGAAGCGCACAAGGGAAAAATCTGGGCGGAAAGTGAAGCCGGGAAGGGCACGACGATGCATTTCGTCTTGCCGATAGCCAGAGAGCGGGGGGCGGTGGCATGAATGGGCGCGTCTCGACGATCGTCCTGCTCGCAGTCAGCCTGTTCGGGCTTCAGGCCTGTGGCTTCTTCGCGCCCAAAGAGGAGGTCCGGGTCGTGCCCCCTCCGCCGCCTCCGCCCATAGCAGTCCTACCGGTCACGGCGCCGCTGCTCATCCCCGATGGGCGGGATGCAAAATTCCTTCAAATGATGGTGAAGGAGCAGGATGCCCTGTATGCGTACTGTGGGGAAAAGTGGCCCTGCGAGCGAGTGTACTATCACAAGGGGCTCCTGGCCCTCTATGAAAACCGTGACGCGGCCGCCAAACATTTTCAGAAAGTCATCCTGACGGCGCCGAAAAGTCGTCTGGCTGCTTCCAGCATGGTCTGGCTCCAGGTCTTACAGGATCCTCGGATCGCCTCAGACCGCGACGGACCCTTCGCGCAGGCGGCGGATCGGCTGATTCGTGATCTGCTCGACCGAGAACTGGCGATCCATCAGGCGACCAGGGCCCGTGAACAGACCGCCAGCTCCGTGCAGGAACTGCAGGACGCCGTCGCCCATCGAGACAAGAAGTTGAAGCAACTCTCCAGCCAACTGGAGGCATTGAAGCAAATCGATCAAGAACTCAAGGATAAGGCCAGACCACGATGACCACCACACCAGCCACTCCCGCACGTGAACGAGCGACCGATCTGAAGGATTCTCCGAGTCAGGAGCGGATCCTGGTCGTGGATGACGATCAGAATCTCTTGCACCTCCTGAAGATGCGCCTGTTGGCCATGGGATTCGGCGTGACGACCTGTACCACGGGCGAGGATGGGATCGCCGAGGCCCAGAAAGAGGTCTTCGACCTGGCCATTACCGATCTCCGCCTTCCGGGGCAGGATGGACTCGCCGTACTGGAAGAGCTGTTGTTGATCAATCCGGCACTGCCGGTCCTTGTCCTAACTGCCCACGGCAGCATTCCGAACGCGGTCGAGGCCATGCGCAAGGGCGCCTACGGGTACCTTACCAAGCCCTTCGACGTCACCGAGCTCAAGGTCTACATCGATAAGGCGCTCACGCAGCAGCGGATGAGTCGAGAAATTCAGCGGTTGAAGTCGTTGGTGAAGGAGCTCTACGGTCTGGAAAACGTCGTGGCCCGGAGCGCGAAAATGCAGATCCTCCTCCAGCAGGTCGCGCAGGTGGCGGATACCGACACGACCGTCTGCATCACCGGCGAAACCGGAACCGGCAAGGAAGTCATCGCACGGGTGGTGCACTGCAATAGCAAGCGGGCCCGGGGCGCGTTCATCGCGGTCAACTGCGGAGCGATTCCCGATAATCTGTTCGAGAGCGAATTGTTCGGCCACGTCCGCGGAGCCTTTACCGGCGCTTTCGGCGCCAAGCGAGGCCTGTTCCAAAGCGCGAGCGGCGGGACCCTTTTCCTGGACGAGATTGGCGAGATGCCCCTGCCGCTCCAGGTCAAGTTGCTGCGCGCGATTCAGGAACGCGAAGTCCGGGAGGTCGGCGCCGAGTATTCGCGCAAGGTGGACGTCCGGATCATCACCGCGACCAACCGGGATCTCAGCGAAGCCGTCAAGGCCGGAAAATTTCGGGAGGATCTCTACTATCGCATCCAGGTGGTCCCCCTCCATGTGCCCCCGCTCCGCGAGCGTCGGGACGACATTCCGCTGCTCGCCCAGCATTTCCTGGAACAAAGCGCGACGCGGATGACCAAGCGGATCCGTGGCTTTCAACGCGACGCGATTCAGAAGCTCACCGTCTATTCATGGCCGGGGAATGTCCGGGAACTGGAGAACGTCATCGAAAAAGCGGTGGTCATGGCAACACAGGACTTGATCACGGCGGATCTGATGCCGGCCCTGGCTCAGGCGGGGGAAGGGCAGTTCAAGCCCCTGACGGAGGCCAAGGAAGAATTCGAGCAGAATTACCTGCGCGAGCTGGTCCAGCTCACCGGCGGCAACATCTCTCGCGCCGCGCAAATGGCGGGACGGTATCGGGCCGACTTTTATAAACTCCTCAAGAAATATGGCTTGCATCCGGCGGACAGTCGTCTGCGCCAGGAAGCGGAATTGGAAGAGGAAGAGGGATCCGAGCCGACGGAGGAGTGATCGTCCGCTGCGCGCGCCATCTGCGGTACACTGCCCTCCCCATGCCAGATAATCCCTTGAGCGGAAAACCGGGGCTCCCGCCGCCGGTGCTGCAGGACCCGCCCCTCAATCCGGCCGGAGGCCGCACCCTCTTCGTGGACGGACGTGACTCGAGTGCCTATCCCCGTCCGAGTGCGGCGCTCAAGGATGCCGGGCCCGACGACCAGATCTTCATCAGGCCGGGCATCTACGAAGATAAGATAT
Source organism: Nitrospirota bacterium (assembly GCA_016235225.1). Lineage (GTDB taxonomy): Bacteria > Nitrospirota > Nitrospiria > Nitrospirales > Nitrospiraceae > RSF151. The sequence goes on from JACRLS010000145.1 coordinate 10,897, forward strand.
TCATGGTGGAGAGGCCCATCGTGATGGTCGGCGCCGGGCGGGACGTCGTCCAGGTCTTTTCTCGTCGGGGGGGCTCTACCTCCAGCGCGTCCCGGCCGGTCGGATCAGCGGGATAACTTTTCGGTACGTCGGCAGCGCCAGCACTCCGCCGTCAACGTGCTGGATTCCTCCTGTACCATCACGCACTGTCGCGCTGCGGAGGGCATTCTCTCCGGGATTGTCAGCTACGGTCCCCAGTCGCGACCCTCCTTGATCGACAATGAAGTCTGCCGGAACCGGGAATCAGGCATCTTCTCGTTTGCAGGCGGTCGACCCTACCTGGCGCAGAACGTGTGCTTCGACAAGCATCATTTCGGCATCGCGGTCAGGGACTCGGAGACCCGCCCGGCCCTTGTGCGCATCACTGCCGGCAAAACATGCTCAGCGGTATCCTCCTGTTCCACCACGCTGAGGCAATGCTCCTTGACAATGAGAGCAAAGACAATCAGCACTGGGGTCTGGTCATGACCCCTGAATGTCATAACCAGCCCCGAGCGCGCGCAACTGCTGGAGGCCAATCAGTTGAGCCAGAATCCGCGCGGTCCCCTCCATGTGACCGAGACTCCCCTTGCCGACATTGGCCGGTGACGAGGCCCAGTCGGGTCAGGACTTCACGCCGATACACAACG
>JACRLS010000146.1 GCA_016235225.1 Nitrospirota bacterium
CGCCCGGCGATCCAAGCGGCGTTACGCGCCATCCGCTCGAGTCTGGACAGTCCGATGGCTGAAGGCCTCTCCCGCGAGGCCGAGCTGTTCGGCGAGTTGTGCGAATCGCCGGAGAAGAAAGAAGGGATTCAGGCCTTTTTGGAAAAACGGCAGCCGAGGTTTGCTGAGTCATAGGTCACTGGTCATTTGCATGAAGGAACGACACCCTGATCACTGAAGAAGATTCGGATAGCACAGAACAGGATTCCGCTGTTTGCACTATTGACCAATGACAAATGACTTCTCAGAGGGAAGGGCATGATTGCGGAACGCCTAGCCAAGTACGCGATGGATCTCTGCTACGACGACCTCCCGCCCGCCGTGGTTCATGAGGTCAAACGGCGTATTTTGGACAGCCTCGGCTGCGCCTTCGGAGCCTGGGACGCCAAACCCTGTCGGATCGCCCGCGGCCTCGCCCGGTCCGTCAAGGTGGGTCGGGGCGCCACGGTCTGGGGGACGAGGCGCAAGACTCTCCCGGATTTGGCGGCATTCGCGAACGGCGTGATGGTCCGGTATCTGGACTTCAACGATACCTATCTGTCGAAAGAACCGGCGCACTCTTCCGACAATCTGGCGGCAACCCTGGCCATCGGCGAATACGTTCGCGCGTCCGGCAAGCAGGTCATCGAAGCCCTTGCGCTGGCCTACGAAGTCCAGTGCCGCTTGTGCGACGCGGCGGCCCTGCGGCCGCGCGGCTGGGATCACGTGACGTACGGCCCCTTCTCATCCGCGCTGGCCGCCGGCAAGTTGTTGAACCTCCCCCCCGGCCGAATGCTGCACGCCGTCAACCTGGCCGGCGTCGCCAACGTGGCGCTGCGTCAGACAAGAGTTGGGGACCTCTCGATGTGGAAAGCCTGCGCCTTCGCCAATGCCGCGCGCAATGGGGTCTTTGCGGCCATGCTCGCTCAGCAAGGCATGACGGGGCCTTCGCCGATTTTTGAGGGGGACAAGGGATTCATGAAACTGGTCTCGGGCCCCTTCGAGCTGCCGTCGTTCGGCGGGGAAGGGGACTGTCCCCTTTCTGGGCCTTCTGAGGCCTGGGGACTGTCCCCGTTACGAGAGAAGCGGGACAGACACCACGCGCAGGCGCGGGGAAGGGTGTCAGTCCCCACCCCGTTCAAGATCCTCGACACCTATATCAAGCATTTTCCGGTGGAATACCACGCCCAGTCGGCGGTGGAAGCGGCGCTCTTGGCAAGAGAAGATCTCCTCAAGCTGGAAGGGCCTCAGTTCGTGAATCAGATTGCCGATGTAGAGATCGGGAGCTACGAGGTCGCCATCGAGATCATCGGTCGAGACAAGGAGAAGTGGCACCCCCAAACCCGCGAGACGGCCGATCACAGTTTCCCCTACTGTGTGGCCGTCGCTTTGAGGGACGGGACCGTCACGTGGCGCTCGTTCAGCGAGAAACGGCTGGCTGATCCGGCCTTGCACGCGCTCATGCAGAAGATCCGCGTCGTGGCCACGCCCGAGTTCGTGGGCCGCTATCCGCAAGCGATGCCGACCCGAGTCACTGTCCGGACCGCCTCGGGACGAGTCTCCCAGCAACAAGTGGACTACCCTCTGGGGCATCCAAGTCACGCGATGTCGGATCGCGAGGTGGAAGACAAGTTTCGGCGGCTCGCGACAGGCAAGCTGGGGCAGGCACGCGCCGCGAAAACAATCGCGCTCATGTGGAAACTGGAGGCCATAAGAGACGTGAGCGCATTGATGCCGCTGTTGAAAGTGAAAGGTCAAGGTTGAGGTCAAGGTGAGAAAATAGCCGGGGGCCAGGCTTCACTCAACCTTAACCTAAACCTCAGCCTTGCATGGACGGGCTGACCCATTCGTGACGGGAACTCATGAGGGAGAAAGCATGGAGAGCGATGAACCCATGACGCTTCACGCTTCACGCTTCACGAATAAATCGAGCCGGCTGCGAGAATTGATCGCGAGGCAAACCGTCGTGATGCCCGGCGCATTCAATGCGCTGACCGCCATGCAGATCGAGCAGGCCGGATTTCAGGCCCTGTATGTCTCAGGGGCGGCGCTGTCTGCGGCGCGAGGCGTACCGGACGTCGGACTGCTTTCGTTGACCGAAATGGCGGCGGATGCGGGAACCATCGCTCGATCAGTGGCCATTCCAGCGCTGGCCGACGCCGATACGGGCTATGGCCCACCCCTGAACGTGATGCGGGCGGTCACCGAGTTTGAGCGAGCCGGCTTGGCGGCTATCCAACTGGAAGATCAGGACAATCCCAAGAAGTGCGGGCACCTCCCCGGCAAACAGGTGGTCCCAGCGTCGGAAATGGTGAGCAAGGTCCGGGCGGCCGTACAAGCCCGGCGTGATCCCTCGTTCATGATCGTCGCCAGGACCGATGCGCGAGCGGTCCACGGCTTGGAGGAGGCCGTCCGGCGTGGCATTGCCTACGTGGAAGCCGGCGCGGACGCGTTGTTCCCGGAAGCCCTCGAATCGGCAGAAGAATTCCAGACCTATGCCCATGAAATGACGAAAGCCGGCGTCAAGGTTCCCTTAGTCGCCAACATGACCGAGTTCGGCAAAACACCCTATTTGAGCGTGAGCGAGTTTGAATCGCTGGGGTACCGAGTCATTCTGTTCCCCGTCTCGACGCTCAGAGCGGCTGCCAAGGCGGTGGAACAGCTTCTGGCCGAACTGAAAGCGCACGGCACTCAGCAGCATTGGCTCGGCCAGATGCAGACTCGGCGACAGCTCTACGACCTGTTGCGTTACGACGAGTACGAGCGGCGAGAGCGAAATCTTATGGAAAAGCACAAGCCAAGAGAAGTACGCGGACAATAGGCGCCGCTGCGCCTTCGCGGCCGCCTTCTCGACTTGGCCTTTTGCATGTTGACTTGCGTCTTACTATGCAGACATCGCAAGCGTATAGCCCGGGACTCGAAGGAGTCATCGCCGGAGAGTCGGCCCTTTGCCTCGTGGATGAAGGCGAAGCAGGATTGAGGTACCGAGGCTATGCCATCGGGGACTTGGCGGAGCGGGGCAGTTTCGAAGAGGTGGCCTACCTGTTGCTGTTCGGGAAGTTACCGACCAGAAAAGAGCTGGACGACTTCTGCACATTGATCCGCGAACAGCAGGGACTCCCCGGCCCCGTCGAAGCCTTCATCGGGGTGGTACCGCGGCGGGCCCACCCGATGGACATCTTGCGGACGGGCGTGTCCCTTCTCGGCATGACCGATCCGGAGACGGCAGATGAGGGTCATGACGCC
>JACRLS010000147.1:0-6384 GCA_016235225.1 Nitrospirota bacterium
CGGCCGGCAGTTTGATCGGATTATCTCTCAGATGGAACAAGTCTCATTCCGTATCACCACCCGACTCCTCAGACAGGTGCAGAAATCATAACCTCGAAGTGCGGAAAGTAGGGTTCATGCGCCCATAAGAGGTAATTGTCTTCCGCCTCTTTGGCGCTTTGAAAGGCAATTATGTCAGGATTAAGAGTGATTGCGGCCTGCCCCCTATAACCAAACGTGTTAGATAGTGGGTTATCAGTCAGTGCGATGTCCATCCATCCCGAATCAGTTGTGAGCCCTCCTATGAGCCCACCGACGATCGCACCGGGGATGTTCAAAGGATTACCACCAGAACCAGCCACAGCACCCTGTACGATTCCACGTTGGGTCTTAGCCGCCCCTTCCGCGTCAATCTTGGTCGTGTAATAGACGCCCTCCAGAATCCCTGGGTCAAAAAAACAGCTCAGTACGCTTTTGATGTGGGATGGAATTGGTTTAGCGTCCGCCGCTCGGGCGATTCTCGCAGACTTATCAAGCTCGATTTCAAAGATTCTGGCTGCCTGCTTCTCAGCCTCGCGCTGGATTTGGCAGTCTGCACCAGGAATTGCTACCGCTGCCCCACAGAGGATCGGCACGCCAAGGAAATAGCTCGCGATGCATTCAATGGCGACTGTAGATGGATTGAAGCCCTGGTTGCTACAATCTCGCATCTCGCCAGCTCCAGTCGAGATTGGGAATTTGGAATCGGGGAGGCGGCAGAAACTAGCATCATCCAACGTAAACGTGCCGGGCTTGGCATCATGGTACAAGTTCGTACATTGATTTTGTGTGCGGAATTCCATCGTTGGGCAGCTCTGTCTGGCCCAACCTAGGCCAGGAGTGCAGGTATAGTTCCCCCTCTCGATATAGGTAGAAGTGGTGGCGTTCCATCCAACACCGTTCGTATTTGGAAAGGCGCAATTCAGACCTTTTGCGATGCAATAATTCTCGCGGTCTGGATAGGGGTAACACTGACCCGACTGGCATTCATTCCCGGAGACACATTTCGCGCCATTGACCTTCATTTGGAGGAACGTTCCAGGTGGTCCAGTCCCAGGCACTGATGGGATAGGAAGCACAACCGCTGGCTGCGTGCCAACCTGGGGAGTTTGAGTTGCACTTAGGTTTTGCACCATGACCGCGATCTGAGCTGTAGTGACCATATTATGGGCCGTATCGCGGATGGTGGCGCTCAGAGCGTGCGAACCATCTTTGACCTTCCGCGTGTCCCAGTTACACGTATAGGGCGCATTCTTTTCCAGGGAACAGAAGGCGGGACTGCCATCGACCAGGATCTGCACGTTCTGAATGCCACGATTGTCGGTGGCTTTCACGTCGATGAGGACGGTGCCCTTGATGGCAGAGCCGCCTTTTGGGGTCGTGACATAACCAGACGGTGGGACGGTGTCTCTGGCGGCTTTCAACTGTGCCGCTGAAACTGGTTGAGGGGCCGCGCCACGGATCTGCACGCCGCTCAGAGATCCTACGGCATCCAGTCCCCTTCCCTCTGGTTGCAGCAGCACCACATGGACGAGATCGGGATTTTGTTCATCAATGACCACGAGGCCCGTTGCTGCCTCGATCGCTTCCTCGTGCTGGGTGACCACGGCCTGCACGAAGACCGACTCTTTCCCTGTCGCTCGCAGCTGGAGCCGGGAGCCGACGAGCGGTTTCACCTCATACTCGCCCGCCTCGGCGACCACGTCGGAGCCATCGCTTGCCTGAAAATGGAGGGGTTGGGCCAACATGATGATGGTGGGAGGCTCTGTGTCTGCCCACGCCGCGAGTGGCATCCCCATCACCGTCATGAGTGCGAGCCCCATGAGAGTCCTCGCCATGACTGACCACTGAAACCTCGCTGAACCGATACCCTGAGCAATTCCACACTTCATGGGTTGACTCCTTTTGTCATTGTTTCCGCCCTCGTCATCGGCGATCAGTCTTTGCTTCTTTGAGCCCCGTTGCTCCGCACCAGCTCAATCACCTGCACAAACTCGTCGAGCGGATAGGCGCCTCTCAAAGAGACCCCGTTGAGGAGAAAGGCCGGGGTCCCCTGGAAGCCAAAGCGCATGGCTTCGTCACGGTCGCGTTGGATCTGGGTGGTGATGTCATCGCCAGCCAGATCACGCCGCAGGCGTTCGGCATCGAGTCCGAGTGAGGCGACCACTGACTCCATGCCCGCCTCGCCCTGCTTTAAGAGGTCCGGAGCTTCATACAGCCGATCGTGTTTCACCGTCTGGTGGGCCTGGGCACAGAAGGGACATTCAAAGTCCGCGTATTCGACGATGGTGATGGGCGCCGAGGCCTGGCCACGGACGGGGCGGGGGGTACTGAGATCGGGTTGGAACGGATTCTTCAGCTCTGCGAGCCGCTGGTTTTCCTTGGCCAGCCGCTCGCGCTTTTGCGAACCCGCTTCCACCAACTGTAGAAGTTGGGTTTCCTGGTCCTTCAAGGCCTCCAGAATCAGCTCCGGGTGCTCCTTGAGGACCGCCGCGACGTCTGCCTTGGTATCGCTCTTGACTGCCGGAGTGGCACAACCCCCGATGGTGAGGGCCAGCACGATGACAAACCAGGGAATAGCCATGCTGATGTCTCCCCCTTTCCCGTTTTGCCGAGTGAGTCGTCTTACGCAATGAAAAGGTTCGAAGAAAAAATGGCTTGCGAAGCTATCAATCTTGGCGTGGGTCTTGCCTAAGCTATGGGAACACCTGCCCGTTCAGCGCGGTGAGTCGTGCCGCCGGAGAGAAAGGTTCAAAGGAAAAAAAAGTCTGTCTGACGATACGTCTATCGGCTCACCCGGCCACGGAATGGCTGGATCGCTGTTCGGCAGGAGGGAGGCCCTACAGAAAGACGCCCCTTCACAGGGACCGTTGGCTCAGATTGTGCGCCGGTCTTGCTGTTGAAACCGGGCGCAGCAGATTGCACTCGCCTTGTAGCATAAAGGACGGAAGCGGTTCAAGGGCGTTCATGGCAAGAGGATTGACGCTCGTTGCCCAAACGTCTGGATGAAAAAGCGACGCATCGGTGCATTCTTGCTTGCCACACGCTGGGACGTTAGAATGGCGGCGTGGTTGATTGGCATCGGTTCTCGCCGGCCGACTTTGAGTATGACTTCGACAGTGATAAGCTTGCGGCACATGGGGTCACAATTGAAGAAGCGGTGGAGTGCTTCTTCTCGGATTATGAAGTCAGACGAAACAAGTCTTTTCGCGATCGGTTTCAGCTCATCGGTCGAACCGTCTCGGGGAGGCGATTGAAAGTGATTTTTCAATTGAAGCCCGGTCGCATCGTGCGAATCATCACCGGCCGGTCACTATGACGAAGAAACAACGAGCACGGTTTCTCTCCGAAGAGACCATTGATCAAACGGTCATCGCCCAGGCCGACAAAGAAAGCGCGTGGGGTCCTCCGATTCGAGTCCGCCGCCCCAAGCACACGTCAGTTGCACTCCCCGCTGACCTTGCGGCACAGGCCGCGTTTTTCGCCCGCCTTCATCGAGATACGAACGTCGCAGCCTGGTTCCAGCGCGTCGTGAAAGAACGGCTCGATTGGGAGGAAGCCGTGTTCATGCGACTCAAGCGCCAACTGAGTGCGAAACGCAGCGCCTAAGGGTTGTCCCTCCAAGCATCGCTCTCACCTCACGCTTTCATTGTCGGAGCAGGCGGGAGCGAGGCCATGGCTGGATCTCTTGGCAGAATTTAAGAGGTCAGCCCCTTAGTTCTGCTCCTGCGTCAGAGGGGGCAAGCTCTCCGAGCAGGATCATTCCTTCTTCGGTCGCCGTCCGCACGATGCCGAGCTCTTCACGTTTTTGAGCAAACTCCTCCGGCGTGTAGCAGAGCACATCCACGCCGAAGTCGAGGCCCAAGGCCTCAATGACGCGCACAGGTCGGTCGAGCCATTTGACGCCTTGAAAGCTCGCCGAGACGATCAACAGATCCAAGTCGCTATGGGCCAAGGCCTCTCCTCGCGCGCGCGATCCGAACGCCATCACCAGTGCCGGCTTGAACCCTGCGACGAGTATCGGGAGATATTCACGGCGAAATAGGTCTATGCGTTCATCCGTGTGCGGAGCCATGCAATGACCGCCTCCCCCGCCGCTACCTTATTCTCTGCGGTTTCTCGGTCGTAGATTTCATACGGAATTCCGTTCGCCGCATCGGGATAGCGGCTGGTGGTGTAGTCGGCCGTTAAATTCACCAGATGTTTCCGGAGCGAGGCCGGGACACCGAGGGCATCCCCCAACTCCGTCAAGGAATGGGTATGAGGCGGGGTTTCTTTTTTCATTACCATCCAGCACGCCTTGAGATACTTTTCCACCGCCTGCTCTGCCAAAAACGCCGCCACTTCATAGGCCTCGATGCCGATGTTCTTTCTGGCGTTCTCCAGATCTCGTTCGGCCTGTTTCACTAACCGTGTGACTTCGATGCGCATGAATGACCTGCCCCAACCTCTCCGCGTACAGACTCGATGTTGAGCGCATTCTATCAAGGGGACGCTCAGATGACAAAGCGTGACGCCTGTGGCGCCCTTTGAAACTGACGAATCCCCCCGCTCAGACGCGGGTGATTGAGATTCTACGGTCTCGGCAGGTAGCTCACCGTGTAGTCGGTGCCGCGGACTTCGGCGTGGACGATCTGGAGTTGGGCGGGGCTCGCGGGATTGATGCCGGCATGGGTGAGCAGCTCGCCCCGAACGAAGGGCCAGACGGCCTGCTCGAATTGCACGCGGGCTTGCGGATGCTGAATGGTGTCGCGCAGGCCGTTTTCAATGGCCGGCTCCATCTGTTTGATGTAGTCCTTCGCGACGCTGCACACGTTGACGGGGAAAATCACGTCGAACCAGACGCGGCACTTCTCCGGCTCTTTGAGTTCCGCTTTGAACACGACCCGCACCGATTGATAGGTGGGCAGACCGCGCGGGTCCGTGATCGGCTTGAAATAGAGATCGATCGTCGCTTTTTCCGACACCACGTCCGGGATCGCGCTATCCCCCTCGCTCGAATAGTCTTTATAAAACCCTTTGAACTGGAGGGATGGGAAGGTGTACTGCAATCGCAACTCACTTCCCTCACTCGTGGCGGTGGGGGGATTCGAGAGACCGGATACGTGGACGAGCACCTTGTTGCCGTTGGCTACTTCGGCCATGTGTCGTTCGAGGTTGATGTGGCCTGCGAGTCCCCGCCCAATCACGAACTGTGAATCGAGCGGTCCGCGCAGATTGCCGAGTTGCACGAACGACTTGGTGAAATCCCCGCCCACAATGGCCGCAAAGGGCAGCACGCGATTGAGCGGTTGGGGTTGCGCCGGCATCGCGGGCCTCGCGGGAATTTGGGCCGGCTGCTGTTGCGGCGGAGCCGGGACCTGGGGGGCCGTCTGTTGAGGTAGTGGGGCTGGGAACTGCGGCGCCGGCGAGGCAGGATTCGCGGGAGCGGATTGTTGGGGCGATTGAGCCGGAGATGACTGCCGCGGTGGAAAGACCTCCGCCGGCCACACAAACCCGCCCGCCCCACTGGCAAGCGACGACATGGTGGCTATCAGGAAGACAACGGTCACCGCACACCGATGTAGCAAACTCAGGAGTACGTTGAGCGTATCTCGTATCTCGTATCTCGTAAGAACGGAGATACTCCGAGCGAGCGACGAACCACGAACGACGAACCACGAACTATTCATGCTTGAACCACCTGGTGACACGCACATCGTCTCCTGCTTGTGCCGCCCGGTATGTCGTCGGCGTCACCTCGGCCTGCTGGCCGGTCTCTAACTTCACGGCCGCGGGTTGTCCCGTCTGCGTGGCGCCAAATCCGGACGGCAGAATCGGCGGCTCTTCTACTTGTGCTGTGGGCGTCCCCGCCGGCCGTTCATGGCTGCCGATCTTGGCGAGCGCCTCTTCAATATCCGGACGCGGACCTGGTGAGGCGATCACGTAGAGGGTCTCGATGCCGCGAACCTGGTCGGGACTGAACCAATTCTGACCTTCGGGAAAGCTATACTCCTGATCCGGCTTCACCGGATTGTGCAGCCCGGCCGATTTGTTGGGTTAGAGACCCTGCGCCCAGCCTGATCCATCAATGGCGATAATGTAGATGTAGCTCTCCGCGTTGGTCCGAAACACGACTTTGAACTTGTCCCCGACTTGCGGATTGCCGCGCCCGTCTTTGAGCGTCTCGCCGTCTTGCATGATGGCGACTTGCTTGCCTCCGGCCGTGGTCACTTGACGGAGCAGCGCCACGTCCAATTCCATCGGGGCGATCCCGCGTGGTATCGGCATGCCCTGGTATGCAGTGGCCGGATAGGCACCAGACGTCGGATAGGACGACGGGCTTCCTCCGTACCCCGGTGCACCGCCTGGGTAGCCAGGCTGCCC
>JACRLS010000147.1:6460-13043 GCA_016235225.1 Nitrospirota bacterium
CCCGGGAGGATAGCCAGGAGACGGCACTCCACCATAGGGAGACGGCTGGCCAGGTTGCGGGGACCCGCCGTAGGGAGATCCGAATCCCGGCGACGACGGATAGGGCGATCCTTGGCCAGGCAGTTGCTGCGGATAGGGAGAGGGTGAGGGATAGCCGCTCGGCGGTGCGCCGGGTGCTCCACCGGGGTAACCAGGTGATGGCATGCCACCCATGGGATTCCCTCCATAGGGTTGACCCGGTACTCCGGAAGGATACGGAGTGCCTGCAGATGGATAAGGATTTCCCCCTATCCCCTGATTCGGGAACCCGCCAGTTGGGGCACCACTCGACGGGTAACCTGGATAGCCAGGCTGCATCCCTCCCGGAGTCTGACCATAATAGGGATTCTGATTTTGGCCATAAGGGTTATTCGGATCTGGGTAGGGCGAGCCCGGCATGGACGGGTACCCACCCGGCACGACCCCACCTGGATAGCCTTGTCCTGCGCCAGCAGGTGGATAGGGACTGGCTCCGCCGGGATATTGATTTGCTGAAGGTCCGCTTGAAGGATAGCCCGGATACCCTTGCTGGCCCTGTGACATGCCAGCAGGATATTGACCATAGGGATTATTGGGGTCCGGAAAAGGTGAACCAGGCGTTGACGGATACCCAGCTCCAGGCGCTCCCGGATATGGACTTCCTCCTGGATACGGACTCCCCGGCGAAGGATAGCCCTGAGCTGGATACGACGGAGCCGAAGCGGACGGATAGCCGGAGGTCCCAGGAGCAGGATATCCCGGCATGGCACCGCCGGGATATGCTGGCACCGAGCTCCCTCCACCGGGATAGCCTGGAACCTGACTCGATGGCATCCCCTGCATACCAGGATACGGTTGCTGGCCCGGCATCGGTTGCCCCGGCATCGGCTGGCCGGGCGCGCCTGGATAGGGCATACCCGGCTGTCCCGGCTGCCCATAGGGATTGTTGGGGTCCACGCCACCCGGGAAGCCAGGCTGCCCCGGCATCGGCTGGCCCGGTATCGGCTGCCCAGTCGCGCCCGGAAACGTCATGCCTGGCGCGCCTGGCTGCCCCGGATAGCCTTGGGCCATCCGTTGCGGATAGGGCGTATTGATCCAGGACCGGGAGACTGACATGAGCAGTTGATTCATATCCTCACGATACTTGTTGCCGTAATTACTGTTCGAGGTAATCAAGAGATTCCGGCCGAACTCCAGTATCGACCCAACCAGAAACGGAGCCGCCGCACAGGAAGAGAGCAGGACCATGGCCAGTAAGCCGGCCACTGAGAGAATGCGACAGGGTGTGTTCGAACTCAGCCTCCGCGACATCCGAGAACCTCCAGCCTTTACCCGTTCCGCTGAGTCAGTCGTCATGTCATCAGAAAAGGTTCATTGGATTCTAGTCCCCCTTCCGGAAGGAGGTCAACCAGGCGACTCCTGCCGACACCACCGTAATAGTACGGTGCGTTCAGCCACCTCAGGCGGTCTTCGCGTCCAATCCAGTTCGTTCTCGCAGAAACCTACATAGATCGGATCAGGGGGGTCATGCTATCCTAGACACCACTTTTCAGCCTTCGAGCGTCCAATGAACCTTGGCATGGGTCTAAGCGACAGACCGGCACAGGTGATCAGATGAACGAGCACAGCGCTCACCGTAGCCCTGATCACCGACTCCTTATGGATGTCGCAGCCGGAAACCATAGTGCCTTCGAAACCTTCTACCACCGCTATGCCACACGCGTGTACCACTATCTGCTGAGTTTGCTTCGTGACCCATCGGCAGCGGAGGAAGCCTTGGCCGACGTGATGGTGGCCGTATGGGACTCCGCCAAGACATATAAAGGAGAGTCGCAAGTCTCCACGTGGCTGCTGGGCATTGCCCGACACAAGGCCATTGATACTCTCCGACGGGTCTCACGGTACGAGATGACCACGGTGCCCCTAGAGTCCGCCGCTGAACAGATTGATCCTCATGATGGGCCGATGGACCTGCTCGTGCAGGAAGCCCTGGCAGCCCAAACCAAACAGGCCCTGGAACAACTGAGTCCTGAGCATCGCGAGGTCCTCTATCTCGCCTTCTATCAAGAAATGCCCTATCAGGACATCGCGAATCTGCTGGACATCCCCGTCAACACCGTGAAGACGCGCGTGTTTTACGCCAAGCAGCAGCTCAAGCAGGTTCTTCTGAGGGTGCACGCCACGGAGCCACTCCAATGAGCGAACCGACTCAACCTCCTCCTCACGTGCATCCCGAGGCCACGCTGCTCCCATGGTATGCAGCCGGGACCTTGTCTGAACCAGAGCGGCAGGAGCTCTCACGCCATCTGGACCTGTGCGCCTCCTGCCGGGCGGAGTTGGAGGAGATCATGCGTCTGAGTACGGCAGTGAAGCGGGCCTATGCGGAAGCCCCGGAGCCCCATGCGGCGGTCTGGCAACGCGTCCAGTCGAGGATCGGTGCGTCGCCGGCGCACACCAGGGTCCCGGCACATTCAGAAGTCTGGGCGATGTCCTGGTGGGCCCGACCGTGGGTGCCGGCATTCGCCACGGCGCTCATCGTCGCGCAGGTCGTGGGGATGGGCTGGCTCCTCAGCGAGCGTGCCTCGAAAGGATCATCGCCGTCCGGCACCGAGACGGGTCCGGTTGTTTCGCGGAGCATCCCACCGGCGACCGCTCGAGTGAAAGTGAGTTTTCTTGAACGCGCGACCGAACAAGAGATTCGCGCATTGCTCCAAGAGATTCACGGTCGGATCGCCGACGGTCCGCTCCCCGGCGACTTCTATCTGATCGAGGTGCCGATGACCGGAGCCACGGGAGTCGACCAGGCCATTCACAAGCTCCAGGGCACGATCAACGTGGTGCGTTCGGCCGAACTGGCCCCGCCATGAACCTTCTGCCTCGGGGTTGCGACAGACTGGATGGACAGGGCGGACAGGGTGCCGCTCTCGTCATGGGAGGTCGTTCGCGGGCTCCCCCCTCTGACTCGGTGATTCATCGGCGAGGTTGATCATGAATCCGATCGCAAGTTCTCAGCGCCTTCGTTCCGCGGTTCTCTTTTTCATGATGGTGTGTGGTTGGTGGTGGACGGTCGGCTGGCCAACTCTGTCCCACGCACAGGACTCCGCGCCCGCGACGAAACGCGCGCTCCTGATCGGGATCAACAAGTACATCCACGTGCCGCGTCTCAATGGCTCGCTGAACGATATCGAGACGATGCGGCAAGTTCTGATCTCCCGGTTCGGGTTCGCGCCTTCGCAGATTGCCACCCTCACGGACGAGGCCGCCACCCGCGCCGGCATTCTGGCGGCGTTGGATCGGCTGGTGCAGGAGACCGGCCCGCGCGATGTGGTCTACATTCACTATTCAGGACACGGCTCGCAGGTTCAGGATCTCAACGGGGATGAGACGGATGACGGGATGGATGAGACGCTCGTGCCACAAGACGGCCGTGGCGGCAACGTGCCGGACATCACCGATGACGAACTGGACGAGCGGCTGTCGCACCTCAAGGCCCGGAGTGCCATGATCGTACTCGACTCCTGCCATTCCGGTACGGCGACCCGTGGGCTCGACGTTCTCACCAGATCGGTGCCGGCTGATACGCGGATCGAGCTCTACCCGCAATCAGGCGTCACCACTCGGGGCGTCGTCCCCTTGCTCAGCAGCCGGTACATCTTGATGACCGGCGCAGCCGCTCATCAAGAAGCCCTCGACGGCCCCGTCGAAGGTAAGTATCACGGATTTTTTTCCTATGCCCTGTCCAAAAGCCTGGCGGCAACTTCGTCGGGACTCTCGCCTCGTGAAATCTTTGCGGGGATCGAGCGGGAGTTTAAGCGGATCCAGGCCCACTTTGGCCGAGCCTCGATGCCCGAGCCCCAGTTGGAAGCCCCCCCCGCTTTGCTGGATCGCCCGCTGTGGACCTCGCTGAAGGACGATGCGCCGGCGCCCTCCCTCGGTACAGGCGACGCTCGACTGCCCTGGGTCACGGTTCATGCCCAGGGCCCGGATAAGGTGCTCCTTGTCAACGGCACGGCGCTGGGCGCGGCTCTTGGGTCTCTCTGGGCGATCTACCCGTCGAACGAACGAGAGTTTCGCCCTGGGCTCGCCATTGCCGTCGTCACGGTCATTGGCGCCGCCCGGCAGCACAGGCCGCATCCCGGTGCGCCTGCGTGACATTCCTCCGGATCGGCTCAAGCCCGTGGAGGCGGCACTTCGCGAGCACGTCGGCGATATTGATCTGGTCAAACCCGGCCAGTTCGCTCGCTTCGTGGTGGACGGAAGCCAAGAAGGGAACCGATTAGATGTCTATGCGGCAGACGGCCTCTTTCTCGTGGCGTCGTTCTCCTTGGGCGATTCGAGCTGGGCCACGGGGTTCGCCCAGGTCGTCTCTCGATCAGCCAACGCGTCGGAGATCCTGGCGCTGGATAACCCCTCCTCTCAGCTCAAGGTGGATGTGCACGTGGGAGCGAAGTCGCCGAAGGCCACGTTACGCGGCGTCGGCGTCGTGGCCGACACCAAGGCCCCGCACTATCACATCCGGAAATCCGGGAAGCCTCGGGCCACCGACAACAGCCTGCAACTTGATATTCATGCCAGCGCGGATGCCTACCTCACCATCGTGGACGTGGATTCGCAAGGCGGCGTCACCGTGTTGTTTCCAAATGACTATCAGCGCCCGGGCTACTACCCGGATGGACGCGTGAAAGCCGGGGAATCAGTCTTGATTCCGGACTCGCTCGAAGCCGGCAACCAAGCCGGCTTCCACTGGGACTACACGCCGCCGAAAGGCGTGGACACGATCCGCGTCTTCGCGAGCACGGATCTTGAGACCGCGAGGATGATTCGCCAGCGGATCCAGGCCTTGCACAAGCAGTCGCAGAATCGTGGCAGACCGGGCATCACCACGAGAGGGGACCTGTCCGCCAGCGTGGGATCTCTCCGCCAAGACTTGGCGAAAATCGCCACCCGGGGCTTGATCGTCGTGCACGATCCCACACCGGTTACGATGACACCGGCGTCGCCCACCACAATATTTCCGCAACCGGCGGCCCCGCCCTTGGAGGCCACGGCCCCCCTTCCCACACCGACCGAGCAGGTGTCAGCCGGCACTTCTGAGCCTGTCGTTGCAAATGCGAGCGGATCATCGCCTGGTACAGCCGCCGCCGCACCGCCGATCGTGGCCAGTGTCCCGCCAGCGCCACCTCCTGCGCTCCCCGTGAGTCCACCGCCAGCGAGTCCTCAACTGGCACAGCCTCTGATCCCAACTCCGCCCCTCCCCGACTGGACGGCCGCGACGCTGACGATTCTCGTCGAAGGGTGACGCCCCCGCGTCCCCGCGGGTCGGGTCCAAGCATTCACGCCCCGTCATCCGGTAGAATATCGCTCACGTCGTTTTGAGAACTCCACTGCGAGGCCACGGTATGCGATCGCTCCTCTCGTTGGTCACCCTATTGTTGTTGAGTGTTGCGCTCGATGCGCAGGCAGAGACCTCCTCGTCGCCGCCGTCGACCGCGACAATTCTACCGCTTTCGAACGTCGTGCTCTATTCCAGCGGTGTGGGCTACTTCCAACATGACGGCGAGGTGCAGGGCCAGACGAGGCTCGATCTCCGTTTCAAGACCGAGGCGATCAACGATCTGCTCAAGAGTCTCGTGGTGCAGGACTTCGGCGGCGGACGCGTGTCGGTGGTCACCTACGAGTCGCGCGACCCGATCACGAAGACCCTGCAAAGTTTCGGCATCAACCTGACGGGCAACCCCAGCCTGGCGAAACTGCTCGAACAACTGCGCGGCGAGCGCATCGAAGTTGAGGCCCCGCAGGCCATCACGGGGATCGTGCTCGGCGTGGAGACCAAGCAGCAGACCCTGCCCGATGCCAAGCCGCCCGTGCTCACGCCGGTGGAATACGTCAACCTGCTCACCGACGACGGGTTGAGATCAATCTCGCTCACACAGGTACAGCGCGTTCGCATTCTGAACGATCGCTTGACCGGCGAACTCAAGCAGGCGCTGGCGGTCCTGGCGGCCGGACACGATACGCAGAAGAAAACCGTGGGCGTCGTCTTCGACGGCCAGGGCTCACGCAAGGCCCGCGTGGCCTACATCGCGGAAACGCCGGTCTGGAAAACCAGCTACCGCCTCGTGCTCAACGACCAGAACCAGCCATTTCTCCAGGCCTGGGCCATCGTGGAGAACACCACGGACCATGACTGGCAGAACGTCCGCCTCTCGCTCGTCTCCGGCCGGCCCCTCTCCTTCATCATGGATCTCTACCAGCCGCTCTACAATCCTCGGCCGGTGATCCAGCCGGAGCTGTATGCCGCGCTGAGGCCGCCGGTCTATGAGGAGGCGATGGAAGAGGCGGCGGCGGACCAGGCGGCTACGCGCGATCAAGCCAGCGAGATGAAAAAGAGTCGGCGCGCCCTCCAGCAGAGTCTCAGCGCCGGGGCTGCGGCACGGGCCGAGGTGATGCCCGCGGCGCCCATGGCCGCACCGCCGGAGAATCTAAACCTCTCGCAAGGCGTTCAGGCTACCGCCAGCGGGCGCGATGCGGGCGAGCTGTTCCAATATGTGATCGAATCGCCGGT
>JACRLS010000148.1 GCA_016235225.1 Nitrospirota bacterium
TGAAGCCGATCATCGACGTGGCCGTGAAGTATGAGCCGGTCAGCCAATGTCCGGGAAGAATCCCGATCAACGTCAGGGGAATCGGCGCCATGATGATCACGGGCGTCAGAAATGATTGAAACTGCCCCACGATCAGCAGATAGATCAGCAGCATCGCCACGGCGAAGGCAATGCCCATGTCCCTGAACGTTTCATAGGTGATGTGCCACTCCCCGTCCCACTTCATGGCGATCTTCTCTTCCGACCAGGGCTGTGAGGCATAATATTGCTCGATCTTGTATCCCTCAGGCGGTCGATAGTCCTCCAACTTCTTCCCCACTCCCAACACCCCATAGACGGGGCTCTCGGCCTGCTCGGCGCCGGGCCCGCCGACATCGGCCACGACATAGACCACCGGCTTCTGATTCTTGTGATAGATCGCCTTGTCTTGGACCTTCTGTTCGACCGTGAGCAGTTCGGATAGTTGCACCATGCCGCCGGTGTTCGTCCGCAGTCCGATTTCACCGATATGCTCAAGCCCGGTCCGCTCTGCCAACGGAAGACGCAGCACGATCTGCACCGGGCTTTTTTCTTGGGGAATGTGGACCAATCCGATTTGCGTGCCCTGCAGCGCCATGCGTAACGTGTTCACAATGTCTTCGGATGGAATCCCGGCCAGAGCGGCCTTCGCGCGGTCAACCGTGAACACATACTTCACCTGATCCGCCTCAATGTAGTCGTCCACATCGACGACGCCGGGGGTGGACTCAAACAAGGCCCGTACCTCGCGTGTGACAGAGATTTGGCGCGCGTAATCGGGCCCATAGATCTCCCCGACCAACACCGACTGCACCGGAGGCCCCGGCGGCACTTCGACGACTTTCACGTTTGCCCGGTACTGCTTGGCAATCTCCTGGACCTGAGGACGCATCCGCTGCGCGATCTCATGACTCTGGGCGGCTCGTTCGTTCTTCGCGACGAGATTGATCTGAATATCGGCCTCGTGCGGCAGCGCTCGCAGATAGTAGTGGCGCACCAATCCATTGAAGTTGAATGGCGAGGCTGTGCCGATATAGGCCTGATGATCCCGCACCTCCGGCAGGGTCCTCACGTATCGCCCAAGCACCTGCGTGACGCGCGCCGTCTCTTCGAGAGTCGTGCCTTCCGGCATGTCCACGACCAGCTGCAATTCGCTCTTGTTGTCGAACGGCAGCATCTTGACCACGACATGACTGTAGAACAGCAAGCAGGACCCGGCCAGCAAGAGGGCGACTATGCCTAAGAATGCATAGGCTAAGATCGGATGAGCCAGCAACGGCGATACCACCCGGCGATAGAGGCGCGACGTGATCCCGCGCTCATCGCCTTCATGATCGACTCCTGCAACAGCCACCCCGGGTCGGTAACAGGTCTGGCAGAACCAGGGGATCACGACGCACGCGACCAAGAGCGAAAAAAACATGGCGATGGAGGCATTGACGGGAATCGGCCTCATGTAGGGGCCCATCAAGCCGGAGACAAAGGCCATCGGCAAAAGCGCGGCTATGACGGTAAAGGTGGCTAAGATCGTCGGATTCCCGACTTCGTCCACTGCGTAGATTGAGGCCTCGTGATGAGGCCTGAGGCGCAGCGTCAAGTGGCGATAGGTGTTCTCGACGACGACAATGGCATCGTCCACCAGAATTCCAATGGAGAAGATAAGGGCAAAGAGCGTGACACGATTGATGGTGTAGCCGATGAGCATCGAGGTGAACAGGGTCAAGGCGAGTGTCAGCGGAATCGCGATCGAGACGACAATCGCCGGGCGAGGTCCCAATGCGATCCCAAGAAAGGCGACGACTGCAACCACGGCAATGAGCAGATGCCACAGCAGCTCGTCGGCTTTCTCGCGAGCGGTCTCACCATAGTCGCGAGTCACCGTCACGCGCACATCCGCCGGGATCGTCACGCCCTTCATGTCCTCCACTTTTCGAATCACGCTGTCGGCTACCGTCACCGCGTTGGTCCCGCCCTGTTTGGCAATGGCCACCGTCACGGCTGGAAACTCGTGAGGCATCAGGCGTGAGGCGTCAGGCGCAGCCTCGGGGACCTTCCCTTCACCTGTTCCCCCTAACCCCTCACGGGCGCCTCCGGCGCCCTCACCGAACCAGACGTACTGGGTCGATTCACGCGGCCCATCCGAGACCTCGGCGACTTGCCGGAGATAGACCGGCCGCTGTTCGTTCACACCGACCACCAAGGACTCCAGATCTTCGCGTGATCGAATGAATCGGCCTGTCTCCACGAGAAAGGTCTGATTGCGGCTATCGAAACGCCCCGTCGCCAACGCCCGATTCTCTCCCCGAATCACCCCTGCGACTTGCAGCGGCGTGAGGCCGTAGGCCTTCAACCTGGTGGGATCAATCTCAACCCGTAGTTCACGCGCCTGACCACCGACGATAAACCCGGCTGAAGTCCCGGTCACTTTCTTGGCCTCTTCCAACACCTGTTCGGCCAACTGATGCAGTTCAAATTCGCCATATCGTTGACTCGAGAGCGTCACCGTCACGATCGGAACGTCGTTGACGTCCTTCGGCTTCACAAGAAAGGGTTCTGCTCCCGGCGGCAACAGATCCTGGTTCGACATCAATTTGTCGTAAAGATCGACCAGGCTCTGCTCCATGGGCCGGCCGACATAAAAACGCACGATGATTAACGCGCCACCAGGTCGTGAAATCGAATACACGTACTCCACGCCCTTGATCTCGGAGAGCTTGCGCTCGAACGGCTTGGTCAGTTGTTCTTCGACGATCTTGGCGGAAGCGCCGGGAAATGGCAGCCAGACGTCGGCCATCGGAACGACGATCTGCGGTTCTTCTTCGCGGGGAGTGACGACAATCGCAAACAGGCCCAGCAGCAACGCGCCCAACATGATGAGCGGCGTCAGCTTGCTCCCAATAAAGAGAGCAGCGATCCGACCACTGAGCCCTGGGCGATAGTCCGTCATTCGTCACACGTCAATCGTCATTCGTAAAAAGAAAAGATGGTTCCGGGTTCGGCGATTGACGATTCACGGTTGACGTGTGACGCATGACGCCATTACTTCGGCGATGCCACCGCATCGACGATCTGCACCGGGGCTCCGTCGACGCCTCGGGTACCTTCAAGCAGCACCTGCTCGCCCACGTTCACCCCGGAGAGTATTTCACTCTGTTTGTCGAACCGCCGTCCGACTTTGACCCACCGGAGTCGGCCGATCTGATCGGAGCCCACCACGAACACGCTCGTCAGTTCGCCTCGCTCCACGATGGCGGAAGCGGGCACGAGCATCGTCTGGGTGACTCCTTTATCCAATTGCAACCGGCCGAACATCCCGCTCTTGAGACCGGGCGTCATCGGTACATCCACCTTCACCGTGAACGTATGGGTTTGAGGATCGCCCGCCGGAAGAATCTGACTCACGGTTCCACGCAAGACCTGGGCTCCCAGCGCATCGATGAGGATAGGAATCTTATCCCCGAGGGAGACGGATTTCAGATCCCCTTCGGCCACCGTCGCCTCAAGACGCAGTTGCCGAGGATCTTCCATCTGAAGCAAGGGCTGGCCCGGCGACGCCAATTCCCCCGCTTCCACTTTCTTCTCGGTAATGATGCCGTCGAACGGCGCCTTCACGACGGTATAGCTGAGTTGGGCCAGGACCGCCTTCCGATTTGCCTCGGCCACCTTGAATGCCCGCGTGGCGTTTTCCACTTCTTGCTTCGAGACGGCATCCTCGGTGAAAAGCGCCTTCATGCGATTGAGTTGCGCTCTCGCATTCTCCACTTCCGCCGAAGCACGCGCCAACTCCGCCTGGACGTCACGACTGTCCAGTTGAATCAGAGTCTGGCCTTTCGAGACCCGATCCCCTTCTCTGACAAGCAGCCTATCGATTGTCCCTTGGATGCGGCTGGAGAGTGTGGCTTGATAGATGGCTGTGACTTGACCGGTGACTTCGACGCGGATAGGCACCTGAGCTGTTTTGATCTCGACGACTGCCGACTGGATCGTCGTGTGCGGCGCTGCCGAGACCGGTGACGTCGACGGTTCTTCTTTAGAACCGCATGCTCCCGCCAGCAGTAGCAGCGCAACTACCCAACACCTCACGCCCCTTCTCCTCGTTAGACGATTCGCTATTCTTGAACGCCGAGCTTTCGTAACAGCGCCATCATCGTACACCAGCCGGTAAAGGCCGATTGTATGAGGTTGAGCGCCACAAAGGCAGCGAAATAATTCCAGTACGGATGGACCGCCGCACCGAGGATGACTGCGACGAGCACAAACGCCCCGGCAATCAACCGCAACATGTCGTTGAGTTTCATCTGTTCTTCCTTTCCTCTTACCTGTGGGAGACAGCGCGAGGGAAAAGGATTCGACCAGGCCGGTTACGACGCTCGCTTCAGGCTCAGCATGTAACCCGTCAGATCGGTCAACTGTTGATCGGTCAGCGGGAACTTCGGCATGAAGGAGCCAGGTGAGACGGATTGCGGGTCGCGGAAATGTTTCAGATGCCATTCACGGTCGGGCCTCGTGTCGCCGACATACGAGAGGTCAGGCCCCACAGCGCCGCCTTCTGCATGAATGCGATGACAGCCGGTGCAGCCGAACTGCGCAAACACCGCCTGACCCCTCCCCACGGCCGGGTCCACGCGAGGCACGGCATAGAGATCCCGGAGCGAAATCCCCAGCAGCCCGAACACGACCAGAAGAAATACTCCTCCTGTGGCCAACGCAACCGGGCGTGCGGACGGATGGCGCACCGGGTTCCGGTCCAGCAACGGCCAGAACAGCGTCCGATGGGTTCGCCTTGTCAGCCAGCGGAAAGTGCACGGTGAGCGCCAGAACTGCCACCACGGCGAAGATGCCCAGCATAACCACCGCATCCATGAATACCTGCCGGGGATAAAACGTCTCGCTGCGCCTCACCCGGCGTTCGACGAACCCGGGACTGCCCGGTTCCCTACCTTGCGAAGCCGTCTCGCCGCTTTTCCGTCGCTCGTACCCGCCACGCCAGGGTCCCGCCGGGCCCACCCGCCGGAGAATAAAAAGATGGATCATCACCAAGGTTGCAAGCAGGGCCGGCAAAAAGAGCACGTGCACGGCGAAAAACCGGGAGAGGGTCAACGCACCGAGCATCTCCCCGCCGCGCAACACGGGAGCCAGCAGATCGCCGACGACCGGAACCGTTCCGACCATATTGATGCCGACCTGTGTGGCCCAGTAGGCGTTCTGGTCCCACGGCAGGAGATAACCGGTAAAGGCAAAACTCAGGACGATCAGGAACAGCACCACGCCGACCATCCACATCAATTCGCGGGGCGACTTGTACGCGCCGTAGAGAAATACTTGAAGCATGTGCAGACCGATGACGACGACCATCCCCGACGCGCCCCAGTGATGGAGACCGCGGACGAACGCGCCAAACATGATCTGCGTCTCGATGAATTGGATGCTGTCGTAGGCGTGATCCGGCGTAGGCGCGTAATAGATCGCCAGGAACATGCCGGTCACCGCTTGGAGCAGGAAGAGGAAGAGCGTGGCGGAACCGAAGACATAAATCCAACTGGCGCCGCCGGGAATCGGCTCGTCCAGTAACGTCCGTTCGACCGACTTGAGTTTCAGCCGGCTATCGAGCCATGTGTAGAGTTTGGAAGCCATAGCTATGCAGTGACCAGTGAAGAGTGATGAGTGATAGGTGACGAATCGAACCTGTCGGAATCTGACGATCTGTTGATTGCCGAAGAATCTGTTGATCTGACGATCTGTTAAGTGAGTGGCATTTCCAAACAATCATCAGATCAACAAATTCCTCACCCATCACTGATCACTCGTCACTGATCACTTCCACGAAACACTTCCACCCGATTCCGCCCGCCGGCTTTCGCTTGATAGAGCGCGGTATCGGCCTGGGCCATCAGGGTCTCAATTTTTTCGACGTCGGGCCTGAGCGCCGACACGCCGACACTGACGGTGATGGAGATGTCGTGCCCTTCATGCCGGAGCACCGCTTTGGCAATGGCTTCCCGAATCCGTTCCGCGATGCGCACCGCTGTGGCCTCCTCGCACTCCACTAACCCGACGGCGAATTCTTCCCCACCATACCGTCCCAGAATATCGGCGGGCCTGATGGCGCTGCGCACGAGTGCGGCGCTCCGTGCAGCGTGAAGGCGTGGCGGAACCGGCGGCTTCGCTGGAGCTCGGCTTGCAAGGCCTCTTGCAGATACTGACGGTTGTAGGCTTGCGTCAGTTCGTCGATCCGCGAATGCTCTTCCAGGTGCTGCCGGATCTGTTCCAATTCCTGAAGGCTGGCCTCCAGTCGTGCCATGGTGGACTGATAGTAGGTCTCGACCAGAAAGATCTGATCCAGCTTCAGGTATTTTTGCAGCGTGATGGCCAGGGAGGTCAGGGCCCGCGCGTCGTCGCCGTGCCGCGCGGCAAGCCGCCGCATGATCAGTTCGAACAGTTTGGCGTAGGCGCCGAGATACCACTTCTGTTCAAGGCCGACTCGCTCATGGGTAAAACCGATCCGCAGGCGGTCTTCGGCATAGCTCAAGTGATCCGAATGCTGGCCGAGGGTGAGGAGATAACTCCGCTGGGTCGCCTTGAGGCGCGCCAAGCGCTCAGGATCGGACAGGAAGCGAACCAAATCCGGGAAGCGGCCGAGGTGCTCGTAAAATTCTTCAATCAGCTCAGCCACGTGGTCCTGGATCGCCCCATGGATCTTGGCGAGATTCTGTCGATCTTCCCGTGCAAGCCCCAGAAAGGCCAAACGCGTCCGGAGTTCGCCGGCGGTGAGCGGAAGTCGAGCACATAAGGGGTGCTCCGGGCGCATTGTCACACCTCCTGCGACACAGGAAGACCGGCCTTAAACTCCTTGTACATCACCAGGAGACGCCCGTTCTCCACCTTCCAAGGCAGGGTGTCTAATTTCCGGGGGGCCGGACCGGCGATCACTTTTCCTTCCCGATCGTAAACACTTCCATGGCAGGGGCACTTGAACGCGTGGTCGCCCTGCTCCCACCGATAGCCACATCCGAGATGCGTACAGATCGGTGAGAACACCGTCACTCCTCCATCGGGACGCTTGATGGCCCACACCGCCTTCTGGGCTTTTGTCTCCATCCAGCCATCGCGGATCGAGGTGACATAGTCCAACTGCTTCGGCTCATTCACGGGCAGATCCTCTACCGCACCGACATCCACCCACGGCTGCGCACGCCGCTTGAAGGCCGGCGAAACGAGATAACCCACGAGAGGGATCGAGAGGCCAAGCCCGATGCACACAGCCGCGGCACTGGTCATCCATTGGAAGAACGACCGGCGCGAGCCCACGGGCGTGTGGAGGCCGGATGGCACGTCATCAGGCGGCGGCTCGCTGTGCATCATCACACCCTAGCAGGAGTCCTTGGTCATTGAAAGCAGGCCTCAAACATGCGTTCACACCGGTAGCACTCGTCGCGTGATAGGGGATCCGTCCGGTATTTGACGGCTGTGACTCGGCTCCCACGGACAGTCACGAGGGCTTCACAGATTGCCTGCGGGCAGGGAAGCCCCCCTTTCGAGGCCGGGAATAAGGCTTCCAAGGCATCGGCCTTGCCCCGGTAGACCAACAATCGTCCCTCTTCATCAGACTTCACGAGCATCGGCGTGCCGGCGCAACTCAGCAACGCCTCCTCACTGAGGCCGATGAGATGTTTGGAAGTCCGATAGGGCGCATCCAGCGGTCCGGCGACGCACCCTGCAAGGGTGAGAAACACGACTATTCCGCTGAGGCGAAGGGCCTTGCCACATGTTCCGTTCGAGTGCCTGAATGCCGCGTGCCCTGAGAATCGCCCGCTCATAAGTCAGTTCACTAACACCCCGCTCATTTTTGTGCAAGAAATACTTCCCAAGTCTCATCGTGTCTGCAGGCCTCCTGTTCTGTTTCCCCCTCCCCGATGGCGCAGCGTCGTTTAGAGCACATGCCTCCTCCGCCGGGCATGGGCCTCCCTCTTCAAACCCGCCAGCAGCGGGTAGCGACCAGAAACCCGCCGCTGCGGACCTCGACTTAGGATTTCTTCCGCGTTGGGGCTCATCCCATGCGAAGCTCATTTTCCTGACTGCTACTCAGGCTTCTTCTGCTCCACATCGATGACCGCCCCACTGTCCGCATCGACGTGGACTTCCATCACGTTCCCTTCGGCCGTGACGACCTCCACTTCCCATACCGCTTTTCCGTGTTTCTTCTCCAACTCCGCCTCAATGACCAGCCCAGACTGCTTGTCAGAAGCCGTCTTGATGGCCTGGTCAATAGTCACCTTGGCTCGTGAAGCCATCTCGACAGCTTCCTTCAACTCATCAGCCTCTTTTGCGCCAAACAGCCCCTTCGTGGCACAACCGACGCCCGCAAGCATCACTCCCACCATGAAGATCGTCACCATTCCTCTTACTTTCATGTGTCCTCCTCTCCTGAATACCACGTGTGCCCCCGGCAGGTCTTCCCTCCAGCACCACCGTATCCAGAATCCTCTCTCGCTGCCGATGGCGCCTTACACTTTCTTTCCAGCCGGCGGCGTCGGACAGGTGTTGATCCCCAGCAGACTCCAGGCGGGGCAAAATCCAATCACCCCCGTGACCACCGCCACGGCTCCGAACACGTAGGCCACGCCGACTCCCCAAGCGGGCAATTCGGCGAAAATACCGACCGCCAAGAGCACCAGCCCCACCCCGATTCGGATCGGCCGCTCAATTCCCCCCACGTTGCATGTCATGGCGTTCCCTCCTTGATATGAGTTGTCAGTTTGCAGTTATCCAGTTTTCTGATCTTGCAACACTGAGAACTGACAACAGGTCACTCCACACCTTCGGACAACCGATACATGTCATGGCACGTCATGCACCGGCCAGTGATGCTGGACAGCCGCGCCAGCACTTGCGGCGGCGTTTCGCCCTGCTCAATGGCATCCGCCAAACGGTCCATGTCCTGATGCACCGACGTGCCCATTTGCTTGAAGGCCAGCGGCAATTTCGCCATGATCGTCGGATTCACATCAGCCGCCATGGCCATTCCAGCCGCACGCGCGGTCTGTTCGGCCGACTTGAGGTTCTGCTGCGGATCACCGGCGGCCGTCACGATGCCATGAACTGCCTTCAAGAGCTGTCGCATCTCGGCCAGGATCTGATCCCGCTCGACCGGAGCCAAGACGATCTGCGTTCGTCCGTCTGCGCCCGGCGTCGTCCACCCTTTGACAAACACCCACCCGAGGACTGCGACGGTGAGCACCCACAACAGGATGGCCGCTTTCCCGATCATTCGTCTCGTCATCTACCCCTTCAGCATTAACCATAACTCCTGTAGCTCGCGCACCCTGCTTCATTCAGCGGGAGTGCGAGCCTCGTGCCACATTGAGAGACGCACGACTTCGCGTCGATTGTGGCGCCATATCAAGTAGTTGGCCTCGGCGCGGAGGGACGCCGCTCAACGAAGATGGAGACAAAGGCAGCAGCAGATCTCAGGACGGTTGGCGCAAGATGCCACAGATTTCTGGAGACTACCTGTCGGTCATCATGCGTGATCCGGGTCATCCCTCGATGATGGTGGGGTCAAGCGTGACCCGGGCCGTGATCGAGTTCGAAATCAAACAGGCGGCTTCGGCCTTTTCCAAGAGATCCTTGGCCTTGGCCGGATCGCCCCCCGGAGCCAGCGTGAGCCTGGGCCTGAGGATGACCGACGTGAACTGAAACTTCCCGCCCACGAGTTCGAGCCGGCCCTCCGCCTCGCTCTCGTACGCGTGAAACGTGTAGCCTGCACGGTCGGCGAACGCCAGGAAGGTGCTCATCGTGCACATATTCACCGAGGCGACGAAGAGGTCTTCGGGCGACCAGATCCCCTCATGCCCCTTGAACTCCGGCGGGGTCGCCACCTGGAGATCCGGCTTCCCCGCCGCCGCGAGGACGCCCTTTCTTTGCTCCGTCCACCGGACGCTCGTACGATACAGGTACGTCTTGGATTTCACTTCCATCGGCAGCTCCTTTCTGATCTGATGTCGTCCCGTCGTCGCATGCCGGATAGGATGATACCGCCTAGAGGCAGTCTCCCCGCTCGTACCGTACGCTACTTCGGCAGCTTCGGCAGCTCCGTCTTCGGGACGTCGCCGCTCAACGAGCGCAGAAACGCTAAGAGGTCGGCTTTCTCCTGCGTGCTGAGTCCCAGCGGTTTGAGCAAGGGGCTCGCGTAGGGATTGGGCCCGCCGCCCTGATTCAAGAACTCGACCACCTCTTCCAAGGTTTCGAACGCCCCGTCGTGCATATAGGGGGCCGTCTCTGCAATGCTGCGCAAGGTCGGCGTCTTGAAGGCTCCCTTGTCCCGTTCTATCCTGGTGATCTCATAGCGTCCCAGATCTTCCTTGCGAGGACCGACCTGCGGCACCCCCAGATTGTGGAACTGATTGTCGGTGAAGTTCGGACCGTTGTGGCAGAAGAGACAACGGGCCTTGCCTTTGAACAGACTCATCCCCCGCACGGCGGTGGGCTCCATGGCCTGCTGATCGCCCAGCACATACCGATCAAACCGAGAATTCGTCGAGATCACCGTCCGTTCATAGGCGGCAATTGCCTCGGCAATCCCCTGGAGACTGACGTTGGCGCCGAACACGGCCTGAAACTGTTCCCGATAGCCAGAAATTCCATTGAGCTTGGCGACCACACCCTCGTGCGTCTCGCCCATCTCGACGGGGTTCTGGATCGGCCCGATTGCTTGTTCCTCCAGGGATCCGGCCCGACCATCCCAGAACTGTAAGGGATTGAAGGCCGTATTGAACACGGTCGGCGCCTGTCGGCCTCCAACCCCGCCGTCCACCCCCACGGAGGTCCGCCGAGGATCGGCAAACCCGGCAAAGGGATTGTGGCAGAAGGCGCAGGAGACTTGCCCGTTCTTGGAGAGTCGGCCGTCAAAGTACAGTTGTTTCCCCAGCTCGACTTTCGCCTGGTAGACCACATTGGAAGGTGGCATCGGAATGGCAGTCGGCATGGGACCGATATCCGGCACGATGATGCCTTCCACGCTGACCAGGCCTTTGGCGGCATCCACGGTCGGCTGCACCTGCGCCTCAGGCTCGCCGTGGAGCAGTGCCAGCGCGAGCATTCCGACCACGACCTTCAATCCAAAACC
>JACRLS010000152.1 GCA_016235225.1 Nitrospirota bacterium
GCGGTGCAGCAGGCGATACGGCCCATGGTGTGGTTCATGCCGTTGGCCAGGGCTTCCTTGTTCTGCCCCACGACGAGATTCAATCGCCACTCCCGCGCCAGCCGATCCCGGTACTCGATCATGGCGGGAATCTTGTAGCTCGTATCCACGTGCAGCAACGGGAACGGCACGTGTCCGAAGAAGGCCTTGCGCGCCAGCCACAATAGGACGGTCGAATCTTTCCCCATCGACCAGAGCATGGCGAGATTATCGAAATGCTTGTAGGCTTCCCGGAAGATATAGACGCTCTGATCTTCGAGTTGACGCAGATGTTTCACGGTTTACACTCCGTTAGTGGAACATCGGCTCAGAGTACCCGTTCATGACTGGACATCACCAAGATCCATGACTACACATTCACGGGCTGGCGGACCGATTGCAGCGCGCTCAAGGTCCGGCCGGCGGCGCCGCCGTCGATGGCCTGCTGGGCCAGCGGCACGCAGGCAGCGATGGACGACCCCTTCCCCCCTGCGTACAAGAGCAGGGCCGCGTTGAACACCACCCAGTCACGTGGTCCTCCCTGCACCTGGTTGTTCACAATGCGTATGAGCAGGGCGCACTCCTTGTCGAGCTGCTCGGCGGGAAACCCGGCCATTTGATGGGGAAGCCCGGCCGAGAGCCCGACATCTTTGGGCTGAAGCGAGAGCGGGGCCAGTCGCTCGTCGCGGAGCTCGATGACTTTTGTGATCGCGGTGATGGCGAGTTCCGGTTCCCCCTCGACACCTCGCAACACGAGAGCGCGGCTGCTGCCGAGCATGCGCAACGCTTCCGCGGTCTTTTCGAAGTACGGAGGGTGGCTCACGCCGATCACTTGCGCGTGGGCTCGGGCGGGATTCAGCAAGCGCGCAACCGGATGAAACGCGGTCCGCACGCCGAGCTCCTGCCGCAGGTCGAGATACCGGGCGATCGGCGGGTGGTAGAGCGCAAGGTCCAGGAATGCGAACCCGTGCCGGTCCACCATATCAGCCACCTGGCGCGGCTCCAGATCGGTTCGGATTCCGAGTGTGTCCAGGACGCGGGCGGAGCTTGTTCGGTGCGGCACCACATCGTAGCCGTGCATCAGCACCGATCCACCTGCGGCCGCCGCGACGATCGAGGACCCTACGGAAGCGTGAAACGTGTCCTGCTTCCCGGCGTAGCTTGGGAGGTCCACCAAGGACTCTCGGCGTTGGACCGGGAGGGGGGCCACATACTCACGGGCAGCCGACGTCAAGGCCGCCAATTCTGTCACCGATTCTGTCTTGAGGCGCAGGGCCATGAGGAAGGCTCCGATCTGAGCCGGCGTCGCCTGGCCCTCGATCATCGCGCGCATGGCCTGCTTGGCCTCCTCCCAGGTTAGGTCTTTCGAGGTTTTTGGACCGTTCCCGACTTTGGAAATCAAGGCCTGCATGGTCATTTGTGCAACCCGCATTCGGTCTTGGTGAAGTTTTTCCACCGGCCCGACCGTGGATCCTCACCAGGCATGACGGGGGCCGTGCAATGGGTACAGCCGATGCTCGGGTAATGCTGATCGTGGAGAGGGTTGTACGGAACCTCGTGGAGCTTGATGTAGGTCCAGACGTCCGTCCAGGTCCACTTGGCCAGCGGGTTGATCTTCACGAGTTGGAACTTGTGGTCCCATTCGATGAGGCCTGCAGTGGCTCTGGTGGGCGACTGGTCCCGGCGGATTCCTGTCACCCAAGCCGCATAGCCGCTCAGCGCACGGGTCAGGGGTTCGACCTTTCGAAGCGCACAGCATCGATCAGGCTCCCGCGTCCACAGGGCCTCTCCGTGTTTAGCGGCTTGCTCGGCCGGGGTCAAGGTCGATTTCATCTGGATGACTTGCTCGGCCGGTACGCGATAATGCGCGATGAGGCGGTCCCGCGTCTCGTAGGTTTCGGGAAAGAGGAACTCCGTATCCAGATAAAACAGCGGCACCGCGGGATTGATGCGGTGGATCATGTCGAACAACACAACATCCTCCGCGCCGAAACTGCAGGCCAGCACGAGGCTCGGGAAGAACCGCTCGATGACATGGGCCAAGATCTCTTGAGGCGAGTGGGTCTCAAGCCGGTCGCTCCAGGCCTTCAACTCCTGTTCAGAAGGCCTTGGAATGGATGCGGGACTGGTCACCGTTAGGCCTCAACCTTTTCGACCAATACTTTCCACTGGGCGGATTGACCGTCCAATGGTTCCTCAATCAGTACCTTGTGCCCATCATTGCGGAGACTCATGGGAACGTTCTTGATCGGCTCGCCGGCATCCAGCCAGACCTCCAGGCGATCGCCCGTCTCCATCATCTCCAAGCGCAGTTTCGTTTTGACATAGTTCAACGGACAGGCCACGCCGCGCAGGTCATAGACCGGGGCTCCGGATGAGACAGGAGCGGCCGGATGGGCCACGCTCGGGGACTCCGATACCGACGCGGCAGCTCGGGACTCTCCCTCGACAGCTTTAAGCTTGAGGTCCTTGTCCATCTGCTCGGTGGCTGACTTGCAGGCCTCGACAAACCCACGCGCGAAGGCGATCTTGCTGTGGGCGAAGTCCGCGGTCGTATCCTTCGGTCCCAAATCGCCGATCTGTGAGCCGAGATTTCGATATCCGGTAGGAATCGTGCCTTTCGAGGCCAATCGCAGATCGAACTCCTGAAACGTCTCGGCATCAGTGACGGGATCAAGGCCTTCGGTGACCAGGAGCGCTTTTGCCGCGGCCAGGACGGCTCGATAGGCCTTGTTCACGGACACGGCGTACTGGTGTTTGTCTGCCAGCAAGCGCGCCTGATAGAGTTCCTGCTCCGCCTCAAGGATCCGGTTGTCGATCATCTCCAAGGCGCCGCCGGCGCACTCGCCAGGACCCAGGTCTTCCAGCACAAACTCGGCCTCGCCCTCCCAGTCGTAATAGAACGAGGGGTCCTCCTTGAACGAGGGCACCAGGGTATACGGAATGAGTTCTTCCTTCAGCTTGGATTTCCCGACACGCGCCACGAAGGCCGGGAGGCTCTCGCCCGCTTTGCGATCGCGCCGATAGGCCGTCATGAGTTGAGACACCGCCGCCGGTACATTCTTGGCCGGTAACTTGACCGTCATCTGACCGATCTTGGCCGTCCCGTTCACCTGTCCACCCAAGTGCAGCTCATAATGGGGGGCGACATGGTCGCCGATCCGTTTGCCGACGCCATGCAAGCCGATGGTGGCAATGTGATGTTGGGCGCAGGAGTTATGGCAGCCGCTGATTTTGACGTCGACGCCCTCAAGGTCAGCCGGCACCCGTCCGGGAGGAAACACTTCCGCCAGCGCCCGGGCCAGCCCTTTTGATGAGGTGATGCCGAGCCCGCAGGTATCCGTTCCCGGGCAGGCGATAATGTCTTCGACCCGTTCTGCTCCCGGTTCCGCCAATCCCTGGGCGGCGAGGTCTGAATACAGTTCCGCCACACGGGCCTCGGGAATCCATCGAATGATGAGATTCTGATTGATCGTGGTCCGGAGATTGCCGTTGCAATAGCGTTCGGCCACATCGGCGACCACCACCATCTGGTCGCTCGTGAGATCTCCCATAGGCAATTTGAGCAGGACGGAGGCATAGCCCGGTTGCTTTTGCGGCAACACGTTCGTGCGTTTCCACATGGCGAAGGGTGTCTCAACCGAGCCGCCGTTGCCCTGAGCGTTGCCATGCCCATTTCCATTGCCGGTGTGCCCCGTGACCTTGGTCGGCATGATGAGCGGGGCCGGTTCGTCGCGATGCGGCAACAGCGCCAGCGGCGTCCGGTCGGGTTTGATTCCGTGGAGGCTCGCATAAACCTGCTCCGAGCGACGGACGAATTCCGGGAAGCCCAGCTTCTCGATCACAAACTTCATGCGGGCCTTGTTCCGATTCTTCCGGTTTCCCAGTGTGTCGAACACCTTGATGACGGCTTCAATCGTCGGGATCAGATCGTCCATGGGAACGAACTCCCGCAGGACCTGCGCGACCCGTGGCGCAGAGCCTAAGCCGCCGCCGACCGACATCCGGAAGCCGATCTGTCCGTCTTCTCGCGTGGCCGCCAACAGGCCGATGTCGTGGATGGGGGTTAAGGCACAGTCGTGCCGGCACCCGGAGAAGGCAATCTTGAACTTGCGCGGCAAGCTCTGATTCAAAGGATTCCGGAGAAGGTGCAGCGCGACCGTCTTGGCATAGGGGGTAATGTCGAAGACCTCGCCCTGGCAGACCCCCGCCAGATGACAGGCCGTCACGTTACGGACGGTATTGGCGCAGGCCTCACGGGTGGTGAGCCCAACTTCAGCGAGCCCTCGCATGACGGTTCCGACGTCGGGCAAGCGAACAAAATGAAGCTGAATGTCCTGCCTCGTCGTGACGTGTCCGACTCCTGTTGCATACCGATCGGCGAGTTCCGCGACGCGGCGCAATTGGTTGGCCGAGAGGCCGCCGAACGGGATCTTGATCCGGACCATGTTGACACCCGGCTGCCGCTGGCCATAAATCCCGTGCTGCAGACGGAACGGCTTGAAGATGTCGACGGAAACATCTCCAGTCTGGAGGCGGGAGACTTCACTCTCGAAGGTCTCGATCTCCTCCAAGATCGCTGGCGGGATGGGTTGTGTCTGAATAGCAAGGGCGTCCAAGGTCTTCATCGGATCCTCTCTATCTATCTATAGAACGGAACGCGTATGCCTGGCGGCCTCACCCATCCGTGAAGGCGTGGCCACGGCCTGCCATCCGGTCTCCTCAGGGATTCCTTGCTAAATGTGATACATCAACCCGTGCCCGGCCTGGAGTTGGCGGTGTCGGGCCGCGAGGTCCTTGAGCGTAACTGCGCTCAAGACTTCGAGTTCTGCCTGCCGAACACGGTCCCACACTTCGGTCAAGAGCGTTTCCGGTCTAAATGTACCCCGGAGACGTGCGCTTCGTTGGGATCCCGGCGAGCGGGCCTGCAATGGCCCATCCAGCGCTTCGACAATGGCCGCAAGGGAGATGTCCGAGGGATCCTTGCTCAAGGTGTAGCCGCCCTGGGCCCCACGAAGACTTTGGACGAAGCCGGCCTTCTTCATCGCATTCAGGACCTGCTCAAGAAACCGAGCCGGGATCGATTGCCGAGACGCGATCGACTTGGCGCGCACCGGCTCAGTTCCATCACTGAGCGCGAGATCAAGCGCGGCGAGCACAGCGTACGTGGCTTTCAGTGACACACGCATCAAAATACCACTATTCCGATCGGAAATACAGCAGCGCTACTCTATCGTGTCTCTTCTCTCTCTGTCAAGCCGCTTGCAGCGCCACTAGGTACCATTATTGCGATTTACTCTCATTATGATGAAAGAGGCCGCACCGGTGGAAGAACATACCATCTTCCCATGGATTCATGCAGTTGAACCGTTCAAGCCATTGAGACGATTGGTGAAATGCAAAGCCTGGTCGCTCGAAATGTAGGGCTTGACCGTCGTCAATACCGGAAGGCGAGCGACTGATTCTTCAATGATTGATACCAGTGAGTGCATGCAGATGCCTACAGTTGAGGGAAGATACAAGAAGGAATATGGCTATCAGCACGTAAGGAGCCTTGTTCTTTATGAGCAGGCTTGCAGGGATTCAAGCCACCGTGGGTTTGAGTCATTTCTCATTCATTCACAAGCGCTTACGAGGTGATGTCTATGGGAAATCGAGCAAGACAACTGACTTGGTTAGGACACGTTGAGCCGGCTCAGCATAGGCAGACTCGAGGGTGGACTCTCAAAAGTGATTCAAAAATCCTACACATAACCTTCTCGGACTATGAACC
>JACRLS010000170.1 GCA_016235225.1 Nitrospirota bacterium
AGCCGACATCCCCATCCCCCTCATTCATGCCGCCGGCACCACAGGGATTCTCTCGCACCCGACCTCCCATCGAGACGCCGTGCGTCCGGGCATCATGCTCTACGGCTATCACACCTGTACGCGTCTCACCGCCCCCGTCTTCCTCAAACCGGTGCTCAGCGTGACGACGAAGGTGGTGCAGGTCCGGACGGTGGCTCAGGGCGAGAGTGTGAGCTACAACCGCACCTTCATCGCCACGCGCCCTTCACGCATCGCCGTCCTCCCCGTCGGCTATGCCGATGGATACAGCCGAACCCTGTCTGACCGCGCCGCCGTGCTGGTCCGCGATCGGC
This sequence comes from Nitrospirota bacterium, assembly GCA_016235225.1. Lineage (GTDB taxonomy): Bacteria > Nitrospirota > Nitrospiria > Nitrospirales > Nitrospiraceae > RSF151. The sequence continues at coordinate 333 of JACRLS010000170.1, forward strand.
GCGCGCCCGTCGTCGGGCGGGTGTGCATGGATCTCACCATGATCGACGTCACCGATGTGCCGGGCGTCTCCGCCGGCGATGAGGTCGTGCCCATCGGGCGTCAGGGTTCCGAATCCATCACCGCCGGCGATCTGGCGACCTGGCAGGATTCCATCCCCTACGATGTCCTCTGCGCCATCGGCCCCCGCGTGCCTCGCATCTTCCGCCCCGACGAGACGGCGAGAAACTAGCTCCTCGTTGGAGACCGGCGAGGCTTGGTCTATAATGAGGCCTCGTTTGAGAGCCCGTGGACGACACAGATGAGGGCACAACCGACTTCCATGGCAGATCGCATGATCGGCTACGCCGCTGTCGTGCAGGATTTTACCTTTCTCTGCGGCAAGACTCTCGCTGCGCTGGCGCGTCCACCCTGGTACATCCGGGAAACGATCTTCCAGATGGATCGGATCGGTGTCGGATCGATCTTTATTGTGGTCCTGACCGGACTGTTCACGGGTATGGTGCTCGCCCTGCAAGGCGCCGTGCAGCTCGAGCCCTACGGGGCCACCATGTACGTCTCGCGATTGATCAGCACCTCCGTCGTACGTGAACTGGGTCCGGTGCTGGCCGCCCTCATGATCGCCGGCCGCGTGGGAACCGGCATCGCCTCTGAAATCGCTTCAATGAAGGTCACCGAGCAGCTGGACGCCCTGCGCGCCGAAGGCACGGATCCCCTGCAAAAGCTGGCCGCCACAAGGCTGGTCGCCTGCGTCCTGGTGATTCCCCTGCTCACGATCATCACCAACGGCGTGGCCATCCTCGGCGGATGGCTGATCGCGCGGCTCTATCTCGGCATCGATTCCTTCTTTTATTGGACCTGGGCCTTCGAAGCCTTGCGTCAACGCGATCTGGTGCTGGGGCTCATCAAACCGGCGGTGTTCGGCTTTCTCATCGCCATGGTCGGGTGCTATTCCGGATTCAGCAGCCGCGGGGGCACCGTCGGCGTGGGGGTCTCCACGACCCAGGCGATGGTCTCAGGGTCCATCTTGATCCTGGCCTTTGACTTTTTCCTGACCAAACTGTTCATGGCCATTCCCTAGCCGGAGGATGACGGGCTCATGATCGAAATCCACGACGTCTCACTCACGCTTGGGGAACAACAAGTCCTACGGCGCGTGTCCTTTCAGGTCGCCGAGGGCGCGACGACGGTGATCCTGGGCGGGAGCGGCTCCGGCAAGACCACCCTCCTCCGCCTCATGCTGGGGCTGTACAAGCCGACCAGCGGGTTCATTCGTATCGGCGGCGAGGATATCACAGAGTTCTCCGAAACGGATCTAACCCGCATCCGGCAAAACATGGGAATGGTGTTCCAGGGTGCGGCCCTCTTCGATTCATTGAGCGTGCGCGAGAATGTCGGCTATCGTCTGTGGGAACATCACCTGCAGCCGGACGAGGACATTCACCGGATCGTGGAAGACAATCTTCGATTTGTCGGCCTCGAACACGTCATCGATAAAATGCCGGCGGAGCTCAGCGGCGGGATGCGGAAGCGGGTGGGCATCGCGCGGGCCTTGGCCAGCGGCGCGGCCATCCTGCTCTATGATGAGCCGACGGCGGGGCTCGACCCCGTCAATACGTTTGCCATCGGGCAGTTGATCGCACGACTCAAGACCAAGGGTGTGACACAAGTTGTCGTCACCCACGATCTCGACACCGCCTACCGAGTGGCGGACCGAATCGTGATGATTGTCAGCGGACGTATTTTGTTCGAGGGCACGGCCCAAGATCTCCGGAACTGCCGGGACCAGTCTGTCAGAGAGTTTCTGGATCCGGCCAGCGCCGTCACTGCGTAGGAACCGAAGACACATGATCGACCGACAGGGACAACTGACACTGGCTCAAGTGAAAGTCGGACTGCTGATCGTGGTGGCGCTCGGCGTCCTGGTCTTCATGGTCATCAATTTGGAAGAAGGCATGGGCCTCTTCGTCCGCCATGCCCAGTACCATGTCCGGGTCGACAACACGCTCGGACTCAAGATCGGCGGGCCGGTCCGCATGAACGGAGTCGATATCGGGAACATTCGTAAGATCGCCATTGCGGAAGCCTCGCCCACGGTCGACATTGCCTTTACCATCCAGCGCCAGCTAGCCCCTTACCTCCGTGAAGATGCCTCCGTGACTATCAGCGCGCTGGGACTCTTGGGGGATAAGTTCCTGGAGATTCATCCCGGCACCCTCTCCAAGCCGCCGCTCCCCATCGGCGGCGCATTGGCGAGCCGTGCGGTCAGGACCGATCTTGGAAACATCACGACAACAGCCGGGGAGACGCTGGAGCGGATGAACGACGCCCTCCGGGAGATTCAGAAAGTTCTGGTCCGGCTCAATGAGGGCCAGGGCACGGTCGGGAAAGTCCTCAGCGACTCCACGCTCTACGATCGCTCGACCCAGGTACTCGGAAAGCTCGAGACCGCGGCCGAGAAAGGCGTCGGTCTCCTGTCGAAAGTGGAGCGCGGGGAAGGCACGATCGGCCAGTTGCTCTCGGACAAGGAACTCTACGCGCGAGCCAACCGTGCGGTGAAAGATCTCAACGAGCTCTCCGGCCGCTTGGCGAACAAAGACGGGACCCTGACGAAGCTCTCCGATCCTGAGCTCTACCAGCGGATCGAGACCTTGACGAGACGCGGAGAAGCGCTCCTCGGCAAGGTGGAACGGGGCGAAGGCACGGTGGGGAAGCTGGTCACCAACGACGACCTCTATCAGCGTGCCGACAAACTGCTCACCGAAGTCGAAACCCTCGTCGCGGACGTCAAGAAGAACCCCACCAAGTTTTTCAAATTCTCGGTATTCTAATCACCTATTCGGCTGGCCACCGGTGTGTGCGCACCGGTAAGTTGGTAGGCCGGCCTGCAATCCGCTTTGAATCGCCGCGGAAGGGATGCCGCACGAGGCGGCGGTAGCGGATGGACCGTGGCCGCCCGCTCAACCTCGCTGAACAGTAACTCTAGGTCTTCAGTTTTCGTTTCAGACGCTTTTCGACGCTGGCGACTTTGCCGGAGAGGCGGCCGGCGTGGCCCTTGCGGTAGTCCACTTTGATGGTGCAGGAGATCCGCTTACAGTCCTTGCTCATCCGCTCATAGCACTGCTTCACGACGCGAAAAACGTCGTCCCACTCCCCTTCGAGGACCGTTCCCATCGGATTGAGCCGGTAATCCACCCCGCTCTTGTCGATAATCTCGAGCGACCGGGAGACGTACTTTCCCACGCTCTCCCCTTTGCCGAGTGGCGACATGCTGAACTCTAAGAGAACCATCTCTTCCTTCCCCTCATGTATTGCTTTAAGTTACGGACAGAACAGGCTGG
>JACRLS010000173.1 GCA_016235225.1 Nitrospirota bacterium
AGGTCGTCATCGACGATCCCGCGGTGGAAGAGACCTTAGACGTCAATATTCCTCTCGGCGCCAAATCCCTCGGCGCCGCCATCGAGGCGTATCGAATCCACATCAGCTTCATCAAGAAGGGCTAGAGGCAGTAGCGAGAGGTTGGGGCGAGACTGACTTCCCTTCTGATTGCCTATCGCCGCGACGTGCTAGCGGGCGAGGGCCAGCTCCACGTCGCGCACGATCTGCTCGTTCAGCGGTTTCGTGCGATGGTGGTAGCGGCCGATCACGCTGCCCTGGCGATCCACGAGGTACTTCTGGAAGTTCCACTCGACGTCGCCGGGGAACGGGCTCTGTTGGGTCAGGTAGCGATAGAGGGGATGGATGTCCGACCCTTTGACGCTGATCTTGCTGAAGAGGGGAAAGGATACGTCTCGTACATGGATTCCAGATCCGAATACTGCGGGGTGTTGCCGCAAAAGCTGGCCGTGTTGACCAACAGCAAGACCTTCCCGCGGTATTGGCCAAGAGACACGGGCTTTCCGTCGATGTCATTGAGCGTGAAGTCGTACAGCGACGGCGATTGAGCGGCCATCAGCAGTTCCTCCGAAGCGACAGGCCGGGCAGAGCGAACGTCACCGGCCTGAGCTTGGCTGCCCCAGAACTGGTAGCCGGTCGTGCACCCGGCGATGAGAGCCATCGTCATTCCGGCAAGCAGTCGTCGGCGTCTCCCCGTCATGAGATCACCTCACCCGCCTACGCAGGAAGCCACGGCTGCCCGGCCTTCGTAGCCGAGCTACTTCGGCGGAGTAGGCTGAAGCGGCGGAGGAATGCGCAGCGGGTGTCCGCCGAAGCCTTGGCGAAGGCGGACATGCTTCGGCGGGTTTCGCCGAAGAAACCAAAGGGACCACGGCTGTAAGGCCGTGGGGCTCCACCCTGCGCGAGCGGGTTACAACCGTTCCAAAGCGGCAATCCGGACTTCGACCGGCGGATGGGTGGCAAAGAGCCCCATGAGACCGCCCGTGCGACCCGAAATTTTCATGGTCGCCAGGGCATCCTGCGTGGCCGGCTCGAACTGCGCCCGATTGACCCAGCGATCAATGGCGCGCAGGGCGGAGATCATCGCATCCTTCCCGTAGACCTTGGCGGCGAAGGCATCCGCGCCGAATTCACGGCGCCGGGAGAACCAGCTGATGGGGATCATGGCCAGGATGCCCAGGACGATTTCGAGGACCATCGAGAGCATAAAACCCAGCCCCGCCTGATCGCGCTCCGCGACGAGACGGCGACCATCGAGTTGTTCTTGCTGGGGCCGGTGGCGAAGGCGTTGGGATCGGGCGATTCGTAGATCCAGACTTCCGGCATCTGAATCTTGAGGCGCTGGGCAATTTCCTTCACGGAGCCGAAAATGATGTGCTCGGCCGGCGTGCGGGGCTGCTCGATCCGGACGCAGTCCAGCATGGCTCGCGCCATCTGCTTGGAGAAGGCCAAGCTGATAAAAGCGCCGCCGAAGCCCAGGACCATCGCATAGACCACCATCATTTCGTTCACCGATTGGCGGATATCGATGCCGAAGGCCGGCAGGACGACGTAGGCCAGCACGTTGAACGTGAAATAGAGGGTAATGCCGATCAGGATATTCGAGATCAGCAGCAGCCCAATACCTTTCATCTTCTTAAACATCTGACTCTCCTCCTGGTTCCCTAAATGACTGCCGAATGTGTCTGTATTATACCCGATTCCTGGCGTCCCGTGCGGGGGACCGGGCCACCTGGTCGGTGCATACAGAATAAGTCGCCATGTCCGCTCGGTCAAGGACCGTGCATGAACCGATAAACCGGACCTCATGCGCCGTCATTGACCGCCATGGAGGCATCTGTTACAACCACACCCATGAGTCTTCTACGGAGCAGAGCTAACCGCCGGATGGGCACGCGCCTCGCCTTGCTGTCAGCCGTCCTTCTTAGCGGGTTGGCCCAGGCGGCCGATGTGCCGGCCCCGCCATTTGCCGTCCAGGTCGATGAGGATGGGGTACAACGCGCCGGCATCCAACTGGACAGCTACGCCTATGTCCCGAGCCATCTCATCGTCCAGGCCGGCAAGCCGGTCGAGTTGACCTTGACCAGCGTGACCTTCATTACCCCGCATAATTTCATTCTCCTGGAACCGAGCGCTGGCCTGACGATCGAGCAGGACATCGGATCAGGCAAGACCGTTATCGTCAAGTTCACGCCTACCAAGCCCGGCCTCTATCCTTTCTACTGTGACAAGAAACTTCTCTTCTTGCCCAGTCATCGTGAAAAGGGGATGGAAGGTCGCCTCGAAGTGCGCGAGTGACTCAGCCCGCCTCCTATGATGCCGCGCGTCTGCTGACCGACCTCCTGAAGCGCGTTTCCCGGTCTTTCTACCTCACGCTGGCCGCGCTTCCGAGCGGACTCCGGGAGGCGATGGGGCTCGGTTATCTGTTCGCGCGTGCCGCGGACACGATTGCCGATACGGATCTGATCCCCCGCTCCAAGCGGCTGGAACTCTTGCTTTCCTTTCGTGCGCAGTTCGTCCACGACCGCGTTGATGCGGCGGCCGTGAAGGTGATCCAGACGGCGCTGCTTCCGCATCAGCATGAGTCCGGGGAGCGGATCCTGCTGGAGCAACTGGATGCCTGCTTTCGGCTCCTGGCTGCGATGCCAAGTGGCGATCAGGAACGCATCCGCAGGCTCATGCCCACGCTGACCCGAGGCATGGAGCTTGACCTCGCTTTTTTCCCAGGCGATACGGTGAAGGATTTGACGGCGCTGCCAGGGCTGGCCTCACTGGATCAGTACACCTATTTCGTGGCGGGCTGCGTGGGAGAGTTTTGGACGGCCATGACCTGTGCGCACCGTCCTTCCTTAGCCGGTTGGAATGTCGAGGACATGTCGGCGAAGGGTGTTCGATTCGGCAAGGGGCTTCAGTTGACGAATGTGTTGAAGGATGTGGCCAAGGATCTCCAGCGGGGACGGTGCTATCTGCCGCAACCGCTGCTGGCTGAGTGTGGGCTGACCCCCGCGGATCTGCTCAAGCGGGAGAACATCGATCGTGCCCGACCGGTGATGAGGCGTCTGGCGGGCATGGCCGTGGAGCATCTTGACGTGGGGTGGGCCTACACGATGGCGATCCCGCGGCGGGAGGTCCGCTTACGCCTCGCCTGCATGTGGCCCATTCTGCTCGCGGGCGAAACCCTGGCGCGAGTCGTCACGTCCCCCGATCTGCTTGATGCCGCGAAGTCTGTGAAAGTCAGCCGAGGCGTCGTCTACCGCGTCATGGCCTCCACCATCCTCACCGGCGCCTGCGGCTGCCTCGCCACGGCCTACTGGGGCTACCTTCGAAAACAAGTCGTCAGAGAGCGGACATCGCCAACGGCACTCGTCTTCTGCATTTCGGCCGGCAATCCGTTTTGCGCATTGCAACATGTAACCGTAAGGGTTACAATAGAGCTGTGATCCGGCGCTTCGCGCACAAGGGTTTGGAACGGTTCTATCGCACCGGGAGCAAAGCGGGAATTCAAGCGAAGCACGCCGATCGGCTGCGCCTGATTGTGTCCAACTTGGATCAGGCCGAATCTGCCGAGCACATGGCTTTGCCGGGTCTCGCGTTGCATCAACTGAAAGGCGACCGCAAAGGGATCTGGGCGGTGAAAGTCAGCGGCAATTGGCGTGTGACATTCCATTTTGCCGATGAGCATGCCGATATGGTGCATTACGAGGATTACCATTAAGGAGGTGAGACCGTGGGCATGCACAACCCCGCCCATCCGGGCGAAATTCTGAGGGATCTGGTGCTTGACCCCTTAGGTTTATCCGTCACCGACGCGGCCGAGCATCTTGGTGTGAGCCGCAAGACGTTGTCAAAGGTGTTGAACGGGCGCGGAACGGTCACGCCGGAGATGGCGCTGCGGCTTGAAATGACGTTCGGCAAACCCGACGCGGCGCATTGGCTCAGGCTGCAGAATGCCTATGACCTTTGGCAGGCACGGCGGCAATCCCGCGCGATTCATGTCTCGCCCATTACGGCTCATGCCGTATAGTCGCGACCGCGGTGAAGCGAGCTACTGGCTCATACTCAGCAAACTCGCCCCCCTTTCAACCAGCCTCGGCGCCTGCGGACTTCCCGCCACCGCCTATTGGGGCAGGCTACGAAAGCAGATTGTGTGAACGGCGAAATGTGAATGTGTGATTGCAAGACCTGACCCCACAGCGACGCTCCTGACCCCACAGCGACGCTCCGTGTGGCCCATTCTGCTCGCGGGCGAAACCCTGGCGCGAGTCGTCACGTCCCCCGATCTGCTCGATGCCGCGAAATCCGTGAAAGTCAGCCGAGGCGTTGTCTACCGCGTCATGGCCTCCACCATCCTCACCGGCGCATGTGGCCTCGTCGCCACGCCCCATCGGGGCCGGCTGCGCAAGCAGATTGTGTAAATCAGTATCTGAAGTGGTGGAGAAGGAGCTTGGATCGTTCGAATATCGAGGGAGAGCCAGTTACGCAGAGACGCGTGCCCATTCCCTGGCGCTAGCGGCGAAGGCTTCTTGGTAAGTGGGCCAATCATGCAATGTCGCAGGATCGAAGTCCGCTCCATTCGGCCACACGAGCGTTTTCACTTCTGGGTCGATAGAGACTTGGTTGAACAGCTCTGGATCGAGAAGCGGACCATACAGTTCACCAGCAAGGACCGGTCTCAAGTCGATGACTTGTTCCACGTTGTCTGTGAATTCCACGCGCAATGTATAAGGCCCGACGACCTCAACGGCGCGAACCTGATAGATAGGATGTGTCATGGCGCCTCTCTAGGCCAAAGGGGCGATGGGGAATGCTTTGTGGCCGGTTTGCAACCGGTTCCAATCAGTGACGAGTTCAGCTTGATGCAATTCAGTCCATGCCTCGACTAAGCGCTGCTGGCGTTTCGGCAATGACCCAGCTAACAGTTCTACCGGTTCGATTCCATATACCGCCACATGTTCCTGGTAATACGCGTGAAAATGCGGCGTATGGTGTGAGGCCTGAACCTCGACGAACATTCGAATGATGATTCCGAAGAAACGGCAGAGTTCAGGCACAAGCGCATTCTACTCGC
>JACRLS010000174.1:0-11586 GCA_016235225.1 Nitrospirota bacterium
CTGATTCAGATAGAAACCCACCATCGCGCCGGCTGCCTCTTTCTTTAGCGGAAGCTGATCTACTTTCAGAGCATACACCGTGAAAATATACCGATGCGGCTTATCGCCTTGCGGAGGACAGGGACCACCATAACCCTGCTGGCCAAAGTCGGTCATGCTCTGAATACTGCCCTGCGGTGCACCGCTGCCATCTGGCTTGCCGGCGCCCGCTGGAAGCCAGGTAACGCCCGGAGGAATGTTGAAGATAAGCCAGTGCCACCAGCCGCTTCCTGTCGGCGCGTCAGGGTCATAGACCGTCACAGCAAATCTTTTGGCATCCTTCGGGGCCTGCTCCCACCGTAGCTCCGGCGACACATTGCGGCCACTGCAACCGAAGCCGCTAAACACATGATCATCGCCGATGACGCCTTGTTCTTTAATCGTAGCACTCGTCACTCGAAAATCGGCCGCGAAGCTTGATGCAGGCAGCATCATAAGAATAATCGAGACCCACACATGGCGCATAGCGTCTCCCCTCCTTCACTTACTCAACTTCCGGCGATCATCATCTCTGCGATGCGCAGGGTCGGGCTGGCGATGCGGCCACGAAAGACGAGGTCGTCCCCGACCATATCGATGTTCTTCAACATCTCCTTCAGATTTCCGGCGATGGTGATTTCTTCGACCGGGTAGGTCAGCTCCCCGTTTTCAATCCACAAACCCGCCGCCCCGCGCGAATAGTCCCCGGTCACCATGTTGATCCCGAACCCGATCAGCTCGGTCACGTAGAGACCCCGCTTCACCGACTTGATGATGGCGTCGGGGGTCCAAGAACCCGGCGTCAGGTACAAGTTCGTCGTCCCGACCGACGGACTGTCGCCCACGCTGCGCGAGGCATTGCCGGTGGAGGCCAGGCCCAACTTGCGTCCCGAATAGCTGTCCAGGAGATAGCTCTTCAGCAGGCCGCGTTCCACGACCACTGTTTTTCTAGTCGGCACGCCCTCCCCGTCAAAGGGCCGGGAGCCCAGGCCACCCTGCAGCAAGCCGTCGTCATAGACCGTCAGGAGATCGGAGCCGATCTTCTGGCCGAGTTGCCCGACCAGAAACGACGTCCCCTTGTAAAGCGCGTACCCGGACACAGCGCTGCTCAGGTTCGACATCAGCCCGGCCGCCATGTCCGGATCGAACACGATCGGCACGCGGCAGGTGGAGACCTTCTTGGCACCGAGCCGGCGCAGCGTCCGACGAGCCGCTTCATGCCCCACCGACTCCGGACTCTCCAGCCTGGCGAATTTCCTCTTCACGGCATACCAGGAGTCCCGCTGCATCCCGCCGTTCACATCGGTGGCAATCGGCGAGACGGAGGTCGAGAAGCTGGAGCTCCGGTACTCGCCCATGAACCCGTGTGTGTTGCCCAGCACGATCCGACCGGCCGACGAATTAAAGTCCGCCCCCTCCGAGTTCGTGATGCGCGTATCCAGGCCGAGGGCCGCCCGTTCCGTCCGTCGAGCCAACTCAATCTGCAGGTCGGGCGCCAGACTCGTGGCATCGTAGGTATCGAGGTCGGGAAAGGTCGTGGCCAGTTGGCTGCGCTCCGGGAGCCCGGACATGGGATCCTCCACGACCGCCTTGGCGAGAGCACAGGTGTCATCGACCAGGCGATGGAGCGACTCGCGGGAAAAATCCGAGGTCGACGCGCTGGCCGACCGATGCCCGAAGAAAATCCGGATCCCGGCCCGCTTTTCTCGCGCCCTCGTCAGTCGATCCACCGCGGTCAGCCGGACCTGGACGGAAAAATTATCCCCCTCGGCGGCCACCACATCCGCCGCCGAGGCCCCCTGCCTGGTTGCGCGCTCAAGCAGTTCCCCGGCGAGAGCGGTCAGCGTATGTCTGTTTGTCGTCACGTCGGTGGACATGCTCGTCATCCCTGTGTTCCGCCGACCGTGATCTCGTCGATCCGGATGGTCGGTAGACCGACGCCGACCGGAACCGACTGCCCGTCTTTTCCGCAAGTCCCGATCCCTTCGTCGAGTGTCAGATCATGCCCGACCATCGAGACCTTGGTCAGAATGTCGGGGCCGTTGCCGATCAAGGTCGCGCCTTTTACCGGCTTCGTCACCTGGCCGTCTTCGATCAAGTAGGCTTCGCTCGCCGAAAAGACGAACTTGCCGTTGGTGATATCCACCTGCCCGCCTCCAAACGACACCGCATAGAGTCCCCGCTTCACGGACTTGATGATGTCCTGCGGGTCGGACTCGCCGGCCAGCATGAAGGTGTTCGTCATGCGCGGAAGCGGTACGCTCTGAAAATCCTCCCGCCGGCCATTCCCCGTCAGCGGAATGCCCATGAGGCGCGCATTGAGCTTGTCGGTGATGTAGCCACGCAGGATCCCTTTCTCAATCAGGACCGTGCGGCTGGTGGGCGTTCCCTCATCATCCATATTCAGCGAGCCACGGCGGAGCGGGATGGTGCCGTCATCCACGATCGTGCACAGCTCCGAAGCCACGCGCTGATTCAGCAACGAGCTGAACGCCGAGGTCTTGCGCCGATTGAAGTCGGCCTCCAGTCCATGCCCGATGGCTTCGTGCAGCAGGATGCCCGGCCACCCGCCGTCGAGCACCACGGGCATCACGCCGGCCGGCGCCTCAACCGCCCGCAGATTCAGCAGCGCCTGCCTCGCCGCTTCCTTGGCGTAGTGCAAGAAGCGGTCGCTCTCCGTGAAGTAGGCAAACCCGATTCGCCCCCCGCCCCCGAACGACCCGATCTGTCGGTTGCCGTTCTCCTCGGCGATGCACGTGACTTGCAACCGCGCGAGAGGTTGGACATCTCCGACGATCTGCCCCTCCGAGGTCACGACCACCACGACTTTGAACTCGGTGTTGAACGAGGCCATCACATTCTTGATGCGCGGGTCGATCCGCCGGGCCTCCTCATCGAGCCGGCTCAACAGGTCCACGCGTTCGGCCGTCGCCACATCGGCCCGCGCGCGATCCATAGGATACAAGTCGCGCTTCGGCACGCTGCGGCGAGCAGCGGGAACCGGACGATTCCCCTGCGGTGACTCCGCGATATAGCGGGCCGCGTCCGCCGCCAGCTCCAGATCGCGGCGCGTAATGTCATCGGAGTAGGCGAACCCGGTCTTTTCCCCGGCTGTGGCCCGAACTCCCACACCCTGCGAGATGCTTTTCACGGCGCGCTTGACGAGCCCCTCTTCCATCGACACGGACTCATTGCGGCAAGACTCGAAGTACAAGTCCGCATAGTCGACGTCGCGCACGTTCACCTTCCTCAAGGCGTGGGTGATATCGCCCTCGGTGACGCCGAAGTGGGACAGCTCTGCGTGAGACTCAGTGGTCATGGTCGGGGGCCTCGCAAGAAAACAAGGGAAAGGGCAGTATAGCTGAATCGTTTTTTCAGGCGCAACGCCCTGGACTGGAGCTGGACTGGAGCGAGAGGAAGCCGGAATGCGGCGAATATCTTTTGACTTTTGGTCGGACGCTGATTAGACTGACCTCACCTGCCGCATCACCCGCTGACGACCTGTGTCGAGACGGAATTTCACGAAAGGACTCCCGATCCCTCATGACCAACAGCTCATTGGCCGGCACCGAGCATCTCTCTGACGCGGAACTGCTGGCGCAACTCGATCTGGAATCCCTCCCCCGACACATCGCCATCATCATGGACGGGAACGGCCGCTGGGCCGAGTTGCGGGGACTGCCTCGCATGTCAGGGCACGCCGAAGGCATCAAGTCGGTCCGTGAAGCGACCGCTCTCTGCCTGGAACTCGGCATTCCGAACCTGACCATCTACGCCTTCTCCCAGGAAAACTGGAAACGCCCGGCGCATGAAATCACCGCATTGATGCTCCTGCTTGAACGGTTTCTCCAAAGCGAGTTGGACGAGCTGGTGGAACGCGGGATCCGATTCCGGGCGATCGGACGGGTCGATTCCCTGCCTGCGTCGGCGCTGAAGTGGGTCCGCAAAGTCGAAGGCGAGACCGCGCATCTCGACAAGATGACGCTGACTGTCGCGCTCAGTTACGGCGGGCGCTCGGAAATCGTGGACGCCGTGCGCCGCCTGGCCAAGGACTGTCAGGCCGGCCAGGTGTCGCCCGACCAGATCGACGAGCCGTTCCTGGAACGCTATCTCTCGACGCAGGGACTCCCCGACCCGGATCTGCTGATCCGCACGAGCGGCGAGGCCCGCATCAGCAATTTCCTCTTGTGGCAGCTCGCCTATACGGAGATGTACTTCACCCCGACGCTGTGGCCCGATTTCCGTCGCCGGGAGGGTCTGCTTGCGCTCCTCGACTTTCAGCGGCGCGAGCGCCGGTTCGGCCGATTACCCAACCCCGCCTTCCCGCAGTGACATCGCGCACGAGGCTTCGGTGAACGTCCAACAGGCAGCGAATGAATGTCCCGGCACGCCCCTGGGAGGTCGCCGGACCGATGTGCGCCGCCTCTATAGCGCCGTCGTGTTTCTTCCCCTCTTTTACGTCATTATCCGCTATCTCCCGCCGGTCGTCTTTTTCGGACTAGTCTTGACGACCGCCATGATCGCCCTTCTGGAGTACTACAGCCTCCACTTTAAGAAGGAAGACCTGTTCCCGGACGCCTGGCTCGGCTCCATCGTCACCGCCGCGCTCTTGGCCTCCGTTCAGTGGCCGGGGCTGGTGTCCCTCCCCGCAATTCTGCTGGCGGCCCTCCTGGCCTGCCTCGTGATCCGCATGCTGTCGGCCAGGGGGCTCGACGGGACTGTGCCGGATACCGCGATTCTCCTGTTCGGCATGGTCTATGTGGGCCTGACTCTGGGCTACTTCCTGCTCACCCGCGCGCGGCCGGCCGGCGAATGGTTGATCTTTTTCGTGGTCCTCGTCACGTGGGCGGGCGACACCGGCGCCTACTATGCCGGCATACGCCTTGGACGCCGGCCCCTCACCCCGGTGATCAGCCCCAAGAAAACCGTGGAGGGCCTGCTCGGCGGCCTTATGGCCTCGATGCTTGCGGCCCTCGTCGCGCGCAACTGGTTTCTTCCGCAATTCGGAGTCGTTGAAAGCCTGCTGATGGGGTTGGCCCTCGGAGCCATCGGCGCGCTCGGCGATCTGGCTGAGTCAGCCCTCAAGCGATCTGCCGGCGTGAAGGATTCGGGATCGGTGATTCCGGCCCATGGTGGGATGTTGGACCGGATCGACAGCCTCCTGTTCACCGGCCCGGTCTTCTATTATTATTTAGTCTTCTTCAAAGGAGACCTTGCGCCATGAGAGCGACCGCGCTGCACTTCGGAGGGACCTGGTCATGAAGAGTATCGTTATTCTGGGCTCAACCGGCTCCATCGGGACCAACACCCTCGATATCGTCACCAAATTCCCCGAGCAGTTCAGGATCGCGGGGCTGACAGCGGGCAGCAATGACCGCAAGCTGGAGGAACAGCTCAGGATCTTCAAGCCCGATACGGTGGCGCTCACCGATCCCGCGGCCGCTGAACGGTTGCGCGAGCGGTGCCGGGACCTCCCGGTAGAGATTCTCTCCGGCATCGAGGGGCAGTCACAGGTGGCCGCTCGGCCCGGCGTCGAGTTGGTCATTTCCGCCATCGTCGGCGGCGCCGGGCTGGTCCCGACTCTCGCCGCAATCCGCGCGGGCAAGCACGTGGCCCTGGCTAATAAAGAGCCGATGGTCATGGCCGGCAAGCTGATGCAGGAGGAGGCCCGCCGCCGGCAGGTGAACATTCTCCCGGTCGACAGCGAGCACAACGCCATTTTCCAGTCCATGGTAGGCCACCGACGGGAGGATGTGCGACGGCTCATTCTGACGGCCTCGGGCGGCCCCCTCTGGGACATGCCCCTGGACAAGATGCGCTACGTCAAGCCGGAACAGGCGCTCCGGCACCCCAACTGGAAAATGGGACCGAAAATCACCATCGATTCCGCCACCTTAATGAATAAGGGGCTGGAGGTCGTCGAGGCCCGATGGCTGTTCGATGTGCCACCCGAGCAGATTGAAGTGCTGGTTCATCGCGAGAGTATCATTCATTCTCTGGTAGAATATTCCGATGGTTCAGTGATAGCCCAGTTGGGATTACCGGATATGCGAACCCCGATCTCCTATGCCATGAACTATCCGGCGCGAATGCCGCTGGATCCGCCGCCCCTGGATCTGGCGCGCATCGGCAAGCTGACGTTTCACCGGCCGGATCATGACCGATTCCCGTGCCTGGGATTGGGGTACGAGTCCCTGCGCGTCGGCGGGACCATGCCCGCTACGCGCAACGCCGCCAATGAGATTGCCGTGGCCGCGTATCTGAGCGAGAGCATCGGGTTCCTCGACATTGCGAACATTGTTCGTACGACGATGGACGCGCATCAACCCGTGGACGTGAGTTCGCTCGACGTGGCGCTTGAAGCCGATCGGTGGGCCAGAGAGAAGGCCGCGGCCCTCGTTCGAGCCTTGTCACGCTGAAGGAGGCGCTGCCGGATGGAAAGGATGGACTTGTGAGCAGTCTTCTTGCGATCTCTCCGGATGCCGTCTGGGTCGTCCTGCAGAAAGCCTGGTGGTTTCTCATCGTCCTGGGCGTCCTGATCGCCTTCCATGAGATGGGCCATTTTCTCGCCGCCCGCTGGCTCAACATCAAGGTCTTGAAGTTCTCGCTCGGGTTCGGACCCAAGCTGCTCGGACGACAGGTCGGCGAGACCGAGTACCTCCTCTCCGCCGTCCCGTTAGGCGGCTACGTGAAGCTGTTCGGCGAAGAAGAGACGGAGGCCCTGACGGATGAAGAGCGCCGCCGGTCGTTTTCACACCAGCCGGTGTGGAAGAAAGTCGCGGTTGTGGCCGCCGGGCCTGGGTTCAACTTCGTCCTTGCCTATCTGATTTTCACCGGCTGGCTGGCAACCGGCGCTCCACTGCCGGTTCCGACGATTCGCGATCTGACGCCGGATGTCGAGGCGGTGAAGCCGGGCTCGCCCGCTGAGCAGGCCGGCCTGCGGACGGGCGACCGCATCCTCCGCGTCAACGAGAAAGACATCTCCACGCGTGCGGAGCTGTACGAACTGGTGTCGAAGGGGAAGGGCAAACAGGTTGCCCTCGACGTCCGCCGCGGCGATCAAGTCCGGACGCTGCTGCTCACTCCGACCAGCAGCACGATCAAGGAGGGCGAGCACGACATCACCACCTATCACCTGGGCATTGAAGAAACCCCGCCGGTGGTCACCGCCGTCGTCAACGGGTCTCCGGCCCAGGCGGCCGGCTTCCGGGACGGCGATCGGGTCATCGTCATCAACGGACAGGATATCCAGACCTGGTCACAGATGACCGCCCTGGTCCGCGATAACCCCAACCACCCCCTCGCGATGATGGTCAGCCGTGACGGACAGATCGTCTCGCTGACGGTCACCCCGCTCCCGGAGCGCATGACCATCGACGGCAAGACCGTGGAGGTCGGGAAAATCGGCATCTCCGGCCCGGGCCGCTCCGTGATGAAAACGTCGAACCCGGTCATGGCCGTGTACGACGGCGTGCGCGCCACCTGGGGCTGGACCGAGCTCACCGTGGTCGGCATCTATAAGATGATCGTCGGCGAGATCTCCAGCAAGAACATCGGCGGACCGCTGACGATCGCCACCATGTCCGGCGAAGCCGCCTCTCAAGGCGCCGCCAGCATCCTGTTGCTGATTTCGATGCTGAGCATCAATCTGGGCGTCCTGAATCTCCTCCCCATTCCGATCCTGGACGGCGGCCACTTGCTGTTCTTCGGGATTGAGGCGATACTGCGGAAACCGCTGGGCGAGCGCCAGCGCGAGATCGCTCAGCAAGTGGGGCTGCTGCTGCTCGTCGGTATCATGGTCTTTGCCTTCTGGAACGATATCGAACGGCTGATCTCGCATTAGCCCGCGTCCTGCTCCAACATCTATGCGCGTCTCTCAGTCGCTCATCCCCACGCTGCGCGAGGACCCAGGCGAGGCCGAAGTCGTCAGCCACCGGCTGATGATGCGGGCCGGCATGATTCGCAAAGTCGCCGCCGGCATCTATACCTACTTGCCGCTGGGCCTTCGGGTCCTGCGAAAGATCGAGCAGATCGTCCGGCAGGAAATGAACCAAAGATCGAGCAGATCGTCCGGCAGGAAATGAACCGAGCCGGCGCGCAGGAAGTGCTGATGCCGATCGCGTCGCCGGCGGAGCTGTGGCGGGAAACCGGCCGCTGGGACTTCTACGGCAAGGAACTGCTGCGGTTCAAGGATCGGCACGAGCGGGATTTCTGCTTGGGGCCCACCCACGAAGAAGTCCTCACGGATTTGATCCGGCGCGAGGTCCGCTCCTACCGCCAACTGCCGCTCAACTGTTACCAGATCCAGACCAAGTTTCGCGACGAGATCCGCCCGCGATTCGGGCTGATGCGCGGCCGCGAGTTCATCATGAAGGACGCGTATAGCTTCGACGTCGACGAACAGGGCGCGCGGGTCAGCTACCAGAAGATGTACGACGCCTACACCCGGATTTTCACCCGATGCGGGCTGAAATTCCGACCGGTCGAAGCGGACACCGGCGTGATCGGCGGCACCTCCTCCCACGAGTTCATGGTGCTGGCGGAGACCGGCGAGGAGACGATCGTGTATGCCGACCATGGCGCTTTTGCCGCCAACGTGGAGCGGGCCGACGTGCTGCCCCCAACCGACGCGTCCACCGAAGCGCTCCGTCCATTGGCCAAAGCCGCCACGCCGGGCGCTCGCACCGTCGAGGAAGTGACCGCCTGCCTCAAAGTGACGGCCGATCGCATCGTCAAGACGCTCCTCTATCAGAGCGCCAAAGGGCCGGTCGCCGTACTCATCCGCGGAGACCATGAGGCCAATGAGATTAAGCTCAAGAAACTGCTCGGCCTCACGGACATCGAACTCGCCGACCCGGAGACCGTCCGCCTCCTCACAGGGGCGCCGGTGGGATTCGCCGGGCCGGTGGGACTGACAGACGTCTCCATCATCGCCGATCAGGCCGTGAAGGCGCTGCGCAACATCGTCGTCGGCGCCAATGAAGACGCCACGCATTACGTGGACGCCAACAGCGGGCGGGACTTCCAGGTGCAGCAGTTCGCCGATCTCCGGAATGCCAAGGCGGGAGACCCGTCGCCGCGCGGGGACGGCACGCTGCAGGTCGCCAAGGGCATCGAAGTCGGCCACGTCTTCATGCTCGGCACCAAGTACAGCCACTCCATGAAAGCCATGTTCCTGGATCCTCAGGGACAGGAACGTCTCGCCGTGATGGGATGCTATGGCATCGGCATCAGCCGCACCGCCGCCGCCGCCATCGAACAGAACCATGATGCCAAGGGCATCATCTGGCCGGCCCCCATCGCCCCGGTGCATGTCCACCTGTTGCCGTTGAGTCAGTCCGCTCGGGTCACTGAGACCGCCCAAACGGTGTACGATGCGCTCGTGGCATCCGGCGTGGAAGTCCTCTGGGACGACCGGGATGAGCGCGCCGGCGTCAAATTCAACGATGCCGACCTCATCGGCACGCCCTACCAGGTCGTCATCGGCGAGAAGGGCCTTGCCCAGGGCACGATTGAGCTCAAAGACCGGCGAGTGGGGAAGGCCACCCCGGTGCCACCCAACGACCTGCCCCAAGAAGTTGTGCGTCTCCTCAAAGCCGCCGGCGCCCTCTGACCGCTCACGTCGGAAGCCCGCCGATCCCGCTCTCCGAGCCTTGATTCACCCACATCACGCCTCCAGGGCAGGGGTCAAGTACTCCCGCGAACCGACCGATATCCTACTGGTGAAACGTCTCCCCTGAGTCACTCGACGTCTGCCTGCATTCATGGACACCAACACCCAAGCCACGGCCGACCCGACGGCCCCCTCGCCGATCGACGCCGAGCAGATCAAGAAGATCGTCGCGAAGATCAAGGGCGTTCGGAACGTCGACCAGATCTTTTTGGATCTGCAGCGCGACTTTCTGACGCTGTTCAACATCGAGCAGGCCGTCCTCTACGCAGTGGATCCCGACAAGAACGAGCTCTACACCCGGTTCCCGCTCGATACCATCGAGATTGTCCGGATCCCCGTGAATGAGCAAAGCCTCGCGGGGCTGGCCGCCAAGACCCTGAAGCCTGTCCGCGTCAAAGACGTCTACGACAAGGTCGAACTGCAGGGGATCAATCAGAACCTGAGCCACAATTATTCCTGGGACAAGAAAACGGGCTTCCGGACGAAGCAGGCTCTGTCCTATCCGATTCTCTTGGACAGCCGGACGGTCGGCGGCGTGATCCAGCTCTTGAACCGCAAGTCCGGCGCACCCTTTACCGACGACCTCGACGCACCGCTTTCCGAGATCGCCAAAGCCGTCGGTCAGGCGTTCCAGAACCTGCTCAAGCTCGCCCCCAAGCCGATGATCAAGTTCGAAGACCTGATCGCGGCCAATCTGATCAAGCAAGCCGACCTGGATGCGGCCCAGGCCGAGGCGAAGAAGGGGGCCACGGACGTGGAGTCGATCCTGCTCGACAAGCACAAGATTCCCAAGACCGCTCTCGTGAAATCACTCGGGCTGTTCTACAACTGCTCCTACGTCGAATACGATCCCCGGCTGATGATCGACACGACGCTCTTCAAGAATCTGAAAACCGACTTCCTGAAAAAGAATCTCTGGATGCCGTTCCGACGGGACAAGAACGGTATCGAGATCCTCATCGACAACCCGCACGACATCGACAAGGTCCAGAACATCCGGCGCACCTTTGCCGGGCAATCCATCCAGTTTGCCGTCTGCCTCCGCCGCGACATTCTGGAATTCATCAAGAGCATGGACGGCGGCGACGGCAAGGGGTCCATCAGCGACATCCTGGTCGAGCTGGTCAGCGAAGGCTCGACGGAAAAAGAGGACCTCCTGGGCGGGGGTCTGGCTGAGAACGAACATCCACATCGAACCCTATTCAGAAAAGAAGGAAACGGTGGTGCGGTTCCGGCTGGACGGGAGCTGCTTTGAGTACATGAAAATTCCCGCGAATTACCGCCGGGCGATCGTCTCACGCATCAAAATCATGGCGAGTCTCGATATTGCGGAACGGCGCAAACCGCAAGACGGCAAGATCAAGTTCCGCGTCGGGGAGAATCGTGAAATTGAGCTCCGGGTGGCGACCATCCCGACCTCCGGGCGAAACAATGAAGATGTGGTCATGCGTATTCTGGCGGCCAGCGAGCCGCTCCCCCTCGACAAGATGCATTTCTCCGCACGCAATCTGAGAGAACTGAAGAGCCTGTCGGAAAAACCCTACGGCATCATTCTCTCGGTGGGACCGACCGGGGCCGGAAAAACCACCACGCTCCACGCCCTGCTCGGCTACATCAACACGCCCGAGCGGAAGATCTGGACGGCCGAAGACCCCGTCGAGATCACGCAATACGGGCTGCGCCAGGTGCAGGTCAAGCCGAAGATCGGATTCACCTTCGCCATCGCCATGCGCGCCTTCCTCCGCGCCGACCCGGACGTCATCATGGTCGGCGAGATGCGCGACAAAGAAACGGCGGACACCGGCATCGAAGCGTCCTTGACCGGCCACTTGGTGTTCAGCACCCTCCACACCAACAGCGCCGTCGAGACACTGACCCGCTTGCTGGACATGGGG
>JACRLS010000174.1:11602-12307 GCA_016235225.1 Nitrospirota bacterium
GCTCTGCTCGGCGTGCTCGCCCAACGGCTCTGCAAACGCATCTGCGCCCAGTGCAAGGAAGAGTACACCCCCACCAAGGAGGAGTTTGACGAACTCGTCCACAGCTACGGGATCAACAATTGGGAGAAGCTGGGCGTCGCGTACGGACCCGAACTCAAACTCTTCCGAGGCACCGGCTGTCCGGCCTGCAATCGCAGCGGGTTCCGTGGTCGAATCGGCCTCCATGAACTGCTCGTCGGATCGGACCGCATCAAGCGCCTGATCCAAGCCAAAGCCCCCACCGAGGACCTGGCCAAGATCGCCATGGACGAAGGCATGACCACGCTCGTCCAGGACGGCGTCGAAAAGGTCCTGCAGGGCCTCACCACCTTCAAGCAAGTCAAGGCCGTCGCCATCAAGTAGGTCCGGATTTCTCGCACGGCATCGTCTAAGAGCAGACGCCCCGTCGCAGACAACGCAAACCAAACCTCCCCGCTTGCCTTCCGCCCCCGACCGGTCGCTCTCGGGCACGGACACGTGCCGCTCAAGAGATTGTGACGGTGTATCACTTGTGTTACACTTCGTCAGGAGGTGCCCCCATGCCGGCGATCAATCCGAGAGTGAACGTGGTTCTGGAAGAACCACTGTATGACAGCGTCCGCCGGTTGGCAAAGCGAGACAAGGTCTCGCTCTCGCTGAAGGTCCGGGATCTCGTCAAAGAGGCGC
>JACRLS010000175.1 GCA_016235225.1 Nitrospirota bacterium
AATGTCGCCAAAGTAGGCCGCTGCTGATTCTCCCGTATTGTCCGTGTCGCTCATGATCGCCACACCGCTGATCATCCCCGGCTCTTCATCGAAGGCCTTCTTGTAGTCCTCGTAGACGTTGCGTTCCTGCTCGACCCACGTCCCCACCCCGGCTGAACCACTGCGGATGACGACCAGTTTCGCAAAGTCCGTATAGGCATTGTCGACGATGTCACCCACGGGCGCCTTCGTGTCCCAGATGTAGTTCAACGCGCCGACGGGGATGTCCCCGAAGATGACCTTCCCTGCCTTATACTTCACCTTCCGGCCGAACGACACCTTGTCCGCATCATATTCAAACGTGACGTAGAGCCGCGCCGGATAATCGTCCCCGTCCTTTCGTCCGACATCGCTCTTCTTGAGCAGATTCTCCACCTTCCAGCGCCACCGGACGATCGGATATTCCTTGGGATCGATCTTCACTTCTTTGGTCAGACCGGAGGCGGACCCCTGGCTGACCGCCTTCACGACGACCGTGTCGCCGTCTTTGACCAGGGCATAGACCGTTTGCTTGGGGACTTTCTTGAAGGTCAGGGGCTTCCAGCCTGCCGGCACCGCCTCGCCCTCTTGCCCGGCCGAAAACTTCCCGACTTCCAACACACCAGGCGAGTCTGCCCAAAGAGTCACACCAGCCGCAGAGAACAACCACACGGCCACTAAGATAGCCACGGAACAACTGCCCAGCATCCAGGGCATCTTCATCTTGTTTCCCCTTCCTCTAGGGGAGAGGTCGGGGGGATTCTGCCTGCGCGCGTCACGACCCGTTGCATTGCTGAGCAACGGGTCCCCCGGCACTTTCTGAAGTGCGGGGTCCGCGAGCACAGGACTCCCTCCGACTTCTCCCCTATCTCCTCATCCACGCAAAGAGCTTACTGAGAAAGCGTTTCTTTCCCTCGGTGAAGGTCGTCTTCCGCCAGAGATTGGCCGTTTTCTTCACGACCTCCCCTTGCGTCGGGTACGGGTGGATCGTTCCGCCGATCGTCCCCAGGCCGATGCCCGCCTTCATCGCCAGCGTGTATTCGTTGATCATATCGCCCGCGTGAGCCGCCACGATCGTCGCGCCGAGGATCTGATCGGTCCCCTTCTTCACATGCACCCGTGCGAACCCCTCGTCTTGCCCATCCAAAATCGCGCGATCGACTTCATCCAATTTGAACGTGAAGGTGTCGACCTCCATCCCCTGCTCCTTGGCATCCTTCTCGTACATCCCCACATGCGCGATTTCGGGCTCCGTGAAGGTGCACCAGGGCATGATGAGCGAATTGGTGCTGGCCTGGCCTAATCCGAAGGGATGGGGAAACAGCGCATTCTGAATGACGATCGCCGCCATCGCATCCGCGGCATGAGTGAACTTGTACCGCGAACAAATGTCCCCGGCCGCATAGATCCGCGGATTCGTCGTCTGCAGCCGGTCGTTCACCGTGACACCGGTCTTGGTAAATTCAACGCCGACGGCCTCCAAACCCAGCCCTTCCGCGTTCGGCGAACGGCCGACGCCGATCAGGATCTCATCGACCATGACGTCGTAGTGTTCGCCATGCGAGTCGACCGACAGCTGCTTGCTCCCCTCCACCTTGCCGACTTTCAAATCCTTGCCGCAGCAGAGGAGCTTGATGCCGTCGCGAGTCATCGACTGCAGGACGATCGCCGCTGCATCCCGGTCTTCATTCGGCATGATGCCGTGCATGGCCTCAACCAGGTACACCTGACTGCCGAATCGGGCAAAGGCCTGGGCCAACTCGCAACCGATCGGTCCGGCGCCGATCACGCCGAGGCGAGCGGGCAACTCGCTCAGGGTAAAGACGGTCTCATTCGTCAGGTAGCCGGCTTCCACGAGCCCCGGCGTCGGCGGAGCTGTGGCTCGGGCGCCCGTGCAGATGGCGGCCTTCACAAACTGAAGCGTTCGGTTTCCGGCCGGGCCCCGGACCTCGATCGTGTCTTGCCCCGTGAACTGACCGCTGCCGATATACACATCTACGCCCAGCTTGGTATAGCGGTGAGCCGAGTCATTGTGGCTGATCCGGGCCCGTAGCTTCCGCATGCGCGCCATCGCCGCCGCAAAATCGTACTTGATCCCTGCCGGAATGTGCAGGCCGAACTCCTCGGCATGCCGTACATCCGCCCAGGCCGTGGCCGCGCGGATGACTCCTTTCGAAGGCACGCAGCCCACGTTCAAGCAGTCCCCGCCCATCAGGTGCTTTTCGATCAGCGCCACCCTGGCTCCGAGATTCGCAGCCACCACCGCTGTGATCAGGCCCGCGGTCCCCGCCCCCAGCACCACGATGTTGTAGCGTCCTTGTGGTGTCGGATTCACCCAGTTCGAGGGATGAACATTGTTGAGGAGCACGCGATCGTGTTCATCGTCCGGAAGCAGCCTCGGCCCCTCGTGCATGCCGGCATCAGTCGTCATGGGCAGCCCCTTTCACTCGTAACCCCTTACCCCTCACGCCCCGCCTTCACATGGTTTCGGCGGGCCGCCAGAGCCGAGCTGGCGGCCGGCATTGGCATAGACAAAGCTGCCGGGAATAATCCCCAGCGCCGTGGCCAGCACATAGGTGCCCACGTTGACCCGCGTGAGGCCGGACACCAAATTGAGCACAAAAAATGGGATCACAAAAAGCAGTCGTGCGCTCAAGAGAAAACTGAACGCGTTCTTTGAGATTCCTTCTTGGATTGGCCCAAGAAACCGTCCAAATTTGTTCTCGACCCAATCTCTCAGAAGATAACGCGCTGAGAGAAAAGCAAGTGTAGCCCCGGTCGTTGCACCGATGTTCACGAGGAGAGTCCCTAGGATGCTGCCAAAAAGAAATCCACCGGCAACAGTAAGAACTGTGGCGAGAGGAAGCGACAAGCCCGTCACTACAATATACGCTGAGATAAAAATGATTATGGATGAAGTAAAGTTTGCATCAGTGAAAGCCAACAGCCTGTCACGATTGTCTTTCACGACGTTAAACAAATGGTGTCCAAGGTCGAAGTAGTAGATCAGACCGATCACGAGGGGAATCACCAAGGCAATCGCAATTCTTCCGATTGGCGGAGAAGACTGGGCAACGGGCGTTATGGTGGTCTGGGCATCTGTGGCGTGCATGGGTTCCCTCCTCTGTTCCACCATGGTCTGCTATGGTAGGCCAACGTTACGCGAAAGACCAGGCGACATCAGGCCGGTTCCTCCAAGAGACGCTGAATCACCTGCTCGGTTTCGGCATAGCCCCCCTCCCCGACCTTGACGTATCGGATGCTCCCCTGCTTGTCGATCAGGTACATGGCCGGCCAGTAGCGGTTGCCGAACCGGTTCCAGTTGGCAAAATCATTGTCGAGGGCGACGGGATAGGTGATGTGATGTTCACGGACATACCGTTGCACCGCATCCACATTCTTCTCATAGGCGAACTGGGGGAATGGACCCCGATGACGACCAATCCCTGGCCGGCATACCGGTGATGCCAGGCCTTCACCTGGGGTTCCACGTTGCGGCAGTTGTAGCACCCAAACGTCCAGAACTCGACGAGCTGCACCTTCCCCCGAAACTCCGCCGGAGCCTGGGGATCACGATTGATCCACACCGAACTGGCCACCTCCGGCGCTGTCATGCCGACAAAAGCATCAACCTCGCCTGAAAAGAGACCAAGAGCCCCAAAGGCCGCCCCGACGACACTCACCCCCAGCGCCACCAATATCACCGTCCAGATCCCATTCTTCATGCTGCTCCCTTCTCCCATTGCTCTCAGCCCTTCCCGTGCCCAGGTTCCAGCCCGGTCGATCTCCCGGCATCAGTCATCGACCTGCTCCGCAGACTTATGATGCGCTCCCGATTCGTGGTCAGACAGTTGACGTCGCTGTAGGGTTCTCCATGCAACCCGAGCACGCGCCCGAACGGTCCGGAATCAAAGTCTCCAACATATCCCTCACGTTACAGGGATCACCCCGTTGGGCACGCATGATGCAACCTCATATCCTCACTACGTAGTACGGACGC
>JACRLS010000176.1 GCA_016235225.1 Nitrospirota bacterium
ATCGGGGCGAGGAAGTCCAGAAATTTCTCCAGTGGCTCGGCGCGCTGCCCTGCGGGGTGGACTATCTGTTCCCCGTCACCTCGGGTAAGGACGCGAATAGCCGACAGCAGGCGGCTTAACCATTACACCTAGGCTAAGGTTAAGGCCGAGGTCGAGGGGAAGCGCGTCATCTTCCCCCGAACCTTAGCCTTAACCTCAGCCTCAACCTATGGGATTTCAGACATGGCGACATATGGAGATGCGATCAAGGAACATGCCCGCATCGCGGTCCAGATCTACAAGAGCAAGCTGCCGGAGATCGAGAAAATCGCCGGGTTCATGATTTCTCCGGACGGGAGCAACACGGCGTGTTCTTGCGAGGACGTCAAACGCTATCTGCAGGCCATCCAGTCGGCTGGAGGCATGGTCGGGTTTACCAGCGCGAAGATGGTGGTCACAAACGCCATTCACAAGGCGGGATTGCCGCCCGTAACCTAGTGAGATAGCCCGGGGGACAGGCCCCCTTCCTGCCGGGGCCTGTCCCCCTTCAGTCACGCGCGTGGCCTACAGGTCGCTCAAGTGATGACGCAACGCGAAGCGGATGAGTCCGGCTCGATTGGAGAGGCCCAGTTTGTCTCGTATGCGCGCGGCGTGATTCGCAGCCGTCCGCACGCTCAGATTCAAGGAAGCCGCCACGTCCTTGTCGCTCAAGCCTTCGCCGATCTGCTTGAGGACCTCCCACTCCCGCCGCGACAACCGGTCCGGGGGGACCGTGCTGAACTCCCTCGTCGTCAGGTGGCCGTTGAGAGACTCGTTCCCCTGCGGATAGACCGTGCCCGCCGTGGCGTCGCTTTCCTCCGTTCTGCGAATATACACCTTGACCAGGCAGAGTCTTGCGGCGCCGCCGTCCTGGCCCATGCACACTTTGGCGTACCCGAATTGCTCAGCCGCGATTCCCCCAAGGACCCCCGATGTCAAGGCGCAGAGTTGCAGCGCGTGTTTCGCCCGCGCGCCGAAGGGACAGACCGGAATATGAATCGTGAGCGAATTGCCGGTTTCCTCCACCATGTCGCACCGCCATCCCCAAAGCTCGTTCAAGCCTTCAAGACACTGGGCATAGTCCTTCTTGGAATAGGGCGGCCGTCGCCTCGTCACGAGCTGGTATCGCTCCAAGGCTTGCCGGCCGACCTGGATCCCGAAGCGACGAACGACGTCCTCGAGCGCGGAGGGGTGGAGCAACGTCCCCACGGATTCGATGAGGGCGTTCAGCGTCGATTGCAGAAACGTTTCGGGCTTGTGCTCGCAGACCTGCACACCCTGCTTTTCGGCAGATTGAGGGAAAACCTGAGTATTTTTGCTCATGAGTCTTTGAGCATCCTTTCTCTTGTCCGAGCACAATTGTAGCACGATAGTAGTCTGAAGAAGGAGAACTTTTGCTCAACTGCTCGATGGAGGAGAAGTCCATGATTACGAACGCCGCGCCCGCCAGTCCACTCGAAGTCTTCACCACCTGTCCGCCCGCGACGAGCAGCGACGCCATTCTCAACCGCCCCGGCTTTTACAGTGACGGCGGAGACGCGTATCTCCGGCGCGTCACCGATGCGGCGCGGTGGGCTGAGGAATGCGGCTTCAAGGGGATCTTGATTTACATCGATAATTCTCTGGCCAACAACTGGGCTCTGGCGCAAGTGGTCATTGAGAACACGCAGCGCCTGGTTCCTCTTCTGGCGGTCCAACCCCTCTACATGCACCCGTTCTGGCTGGCGAAACAGATTGCGACCCTGGGGCACCTCTACGGCAGGCGGATCGCCCTGAACATGCTGGCCGGCGCGTTCGTCAATGACTTGACCGAATTGGGAGACCATGTCTCGCACGATGAGCGGTACGAACGGATGACCGACTACACGCTGGCCGTGCGGCAGCTTCTGGAAGCGGACGGTCACGTGACCTATAAGGGCAAGTACTATACCCTCAACAACGTGAAGATGAAGCCGCCGCTCGCCAAGGAGCTGGCGCCCATCGTGCTGATGTCGGGCGCGTCCGAGGCGGGAATGGCGTCCGCCCGCCGGCTCGGCGCCGTCGCGGTCCGGTATCCGAAACCAGTCGGTTATTACGAGCAACACCCCCTCGAAGACGGCATCGAATTCGGCACGCGCGTGGGGATCATCGCTCGGGAGTACGAGGAAGACGCCTGGGCCATTGCGCATGCGCGATTTCCGGTCGATCGCAGAGGGCAGTTGGCCCATCAGTTGACGACCAAGATCACGGATTCCGTATGGCACAAGGACCTCACCGCCCTGAAAGAAGAAGAACTGACGGCCGGCTACCCCTACTGGATGGTCCCTTTCCAGAACTACAAGACCTTCTGTCCCTATCTGGTCGGAACCTATCGGCAAGTCGCCGACGTCGTCGCCCGGTATATCGCGGTCGGGTTCAAGATCTTCATCACGGACATTCCTCCCGACAAGGAAGAGCTGTTTCATCAGAAAATCGTGTTCGAGCTGGCCAAACAAGCGGTGATGAAACAGCAGATGGGAGTCACGGCCGGGAAGGGAGCTTGACCGCCGGGGCGGTGAGAGACGGGCTCGGTCTGGGATCGATCGGATCGTTCCCATGTCGCGCATGGCCTGAGTTCGACGAGAAAGGAGCCACGACATGTCGTCTGCCACGGCGTTACAGGATCAAATTACGAGGATGTTTGCCACGCAGCTCAAGATCGAGGTGCCGTCACCTGAGACGGACCTGTTGAATTCGGGCATGCTGGATTCCCTCGGACTCGTCGATCTGCTCGTGCAGATTGAGGAGCAGTTCGGGTTCTCCATCCCGATCGAGAATCTTGAAGTCGAGAGTTTCCGCTCTGTGGCGACCATCGCAAATCAAGTGGCGCAGCATTTACCCAAGCGGGTCGACCACAGTTGAGCCCTGTGGGCCCGCCAGGCTCTGAACAGGGAACTCAGCCTCCCCTCTTCTGCCGGCAATAACCGCCTCCTGACGGTACGAGGACAGCGTTACTTCGGACCTTCCTGAAGACACCGAAAGCCGACATCGAAGTAGCTGTTCTTCGGCGCATAGTAGTTCCGGTTCGTGGATCGCAGGTCATAGAGCATGTTGTACCACGACCCCCCGCGCAGCGCCTTGCTCCCGCCGCGAGTGGGCCCAGTCGGATTCCGATCCGGGCTCTTCTTGTAATACTCCATGTCGTACCAGTCCGTGACCCACTCCCAGGCATTGCCGGCCAGATCATGGATGCCGTAAGGACTCTTGCCGGCCTCGAGGCTCCCACCCACTGCGAGCGTCTCATACCCGATCCAGGCAGCGCCGAAATTCGCCCGTGCCCGGGTCGGCTCCTCATTGCCCCAAGGGAACAGCCGTCCATCGGCCCCCCGCGCCGCTTTCTCCCATTCGGCCTCGGTCGGGAGGCGTTTCCCATAATGACGGCAATAGGCATCGGCATCGTGCCAGGTGACGCCCACCACCGGACGCTCTCCGTCGGTCGGCGCATTCACGTCTTTCCACCTTGTGGGCGGCTCGCGACCCGTCGTCTGCATGAAGATGGCGTAGCGGGACGTCGTGACCTCGTACTTATCCATATAATAGGCGTCCACATACACGCTCGGGGCGCCGTCCTTCCCGGTCATCTCGATCGGCGGGGCCTGAGCGGAGACCGGGGAGATCGACAGCATGACTGCAAGCGAGAAAGTCAGCGCGATCCTGATTCGCATCGGAAAATTTCACATGGTTGACCGCGGGTAGCGAACAGCCGATAGCTGGAGATGGCAACAACCGACCAGCCCCTCCATCATTTCGCGCCATTCGCCATTGGCTATCAGCTGTTCGCTCCTATATGAACGCAATTCCCTGCTTGGCTACTCGCTATTCACTGACAGGTCAAATGAAAAATTCCTGGACCGGACCAGCCGGTGGACCTTCATCAATCGGCCCGCTGCCGGCCACCGTGGCAATGTTGCCCGTCGCTCGATCGACCTTTCGAATCCGGTGATTCCCCGCGTCAGCCACGTAGAGATTGTCGTCCGCATCAACGGCGAGTCCGGCCGGCGCGTTCAGGCTGGCATCCAGCGCCGGGCCGCCATCCCCCGAGAATCCGCGTTTTCCGTTCCCCGCAAACGTGGTGAGGATCCCAGTCTTGGCGTCCACCCGCCGGATGCGGACATTATTGTGATCGGCAATGTAGAGGTTCCCCTTGCTGTCGAAGGCCACCGCCGCCGGCGCTTCGAGCTGGGCGTCCCGAGCCGGACCGCCGTCCCCGCTGAACCCCATTTCCTCGCCGCCGGCCACAATCGTGATCCAACCGCCTTTGGTCTTCGGATCCACCCGGCCAG
Organism: Nitrospirota bacterium; assembly: GCA_016235225.1. Taxonomy (GTDB): domain Bacteria; phylum Nitrospirota; class Nitrospiria; order Nitrospirales; family Nitrospiraceae; genus RSF151. The sequence continues at coordinate 4,320 of JACRLS010000176.1, forward strand.
GATCGGCCTTTTTCACGCGACTTAAGGTGGCATCAGCCCAATAGATGTGCCCGTCGGGGCCGACGGTCACGCCGACGGGATGCCATAAATACTTCGGCGCCGCCCCTTTCTCCACCAATCTCGGATCCGACCCGGCGGCGGTCACAATCCGCCCGTCGCGATCGATTTTCCGGATACAGCTATGCTGCGTATCCGCCACATAGAGGTTTCCCTTGCCGTCGAGCGCAACCCCTCGGGGCGCGAACAACCCGGCAGCGGTCGCCGGTCCTCCATCGCCGTAGAATCGGGGTTGACCCGTTCCGGCAATAGTCGTCACGGCGCCGGTCTGTCCGTCCCACTTGCGAATCCGATGGTTCCCGGCATCAGCGATGTAGAGCGAGCCGCCCTCATCCAGGGCAAGCCCGTGAGGAAAATGCAAATTAGCCAGGCGCGCGGAGCCGCCGTCGCCGGCAAAGCCCCGCTCACCGGACCCCACCACGGTCGAGATGACTCCGCTCTGGCGATCCACGCGACGAACCCGGTCGTTGCTGGAGTCCGCAATGTAGAGGTTGCCGGTTCGATCGAGCGCGATGCCCCGCGGGTTGTTCAGCCGCGCCTCCGTGGCCGGGCCCCCGTCCCCGGCAAACGAGCCGGACCCGGGTCCGACCGCAGAGACGGGACCGGAGGCTGCAAAGAGACCGCCGCCAACCAGACGCAAGAACCCCATCGTCCATGCGCGCCTATCCAGCTCCTCTCGCATCTCGTCTCTCGCATCTCGTGAAGCGTATCTCGTATCTCGTGAAGCGTCAGACGAAATACGCTTCACGCCTCACGCCTTACGTTTCACGGTCCTGCCGCGCTTCGTGCGCACCGAACCCCAAGCCACTTATACTGCGCTACCGGAAGATACCAGTGCCGATGGGCCACCCGGTTCGGTCCGGTGCCGTCGACCCATGACCCTCCCCTCAACACTTTCTCTTGTACTGATTCCGGTCCAAGAGGATCGGCCTCAGTGCTCTTTTCGTAATAACGAGGATCAAACCAGTCCGCCACCCATTCCCACACGTTGCCGGCCATGTCATACAGGCCATAGTCATTCGGCGGAAAGTTGCCGACCGGCAGCGTACCCTGGCCTTCGTAATTGGCTCGCGAGTGGTCCGGGGTATCTCCCCACGGATAGGCGTGTCCTTCGTGTCCTCCACGAGCCGCTTTCTCCCATTCAGCCTCGGTCGGCAGGCGTTTGCCCTTCCACTCGCAGAACGCCTTGGCCTGGCCCCAGGTGATCCCGACCACCGGATGACGGGGGAACTTCTCCCCGCTGTGAAACCGATCACTCTTGTTCCAGAACCCTGGCTCCTGAGCGCCGGTCGCTCGCACATATTCCGCATACTGTTGGTTGGTCACCTCAAACCGGTCGATCCAAAACGCATCCAGCTCCACCCGATGGCGAGGCCGCTCTTCATCGAACTCGCCGCCCATCAGAAACGGACCGGCTGGAATCAGAACCATCTCGTCTCCGACGGCCGGGGAGGGGGAAGGAGAAGCGGCAGCGGATGACATGACTCCCCCTGCCAGCGCCAGCATCACTGGAACTAAGAAAACCCGATGCATTCTCCACCCGGCATCACGACCGCCGGGCTTTCTCTGTACGGTCACCGAGGGTTCCGCTTGAGCACTGCCACGACCTTCCGGTCGCTTCCACGAACCTCTACCTTCACATCCACCCGTTCGCCCACCATGATGCGCTCCAATTCTTTCTTCGGCGCAGGCTCGGTGATAATAAATTGGCTCCATCCACTGGGCGTCTGGAGTTCCAGCACCTCCATCTCTTTTCCAATCTTCGTGACGGTGCCGGAGACCGTACCGAGTTCAGATCCAGGGG
>JACRLS010000033.1:0-1148 GCA_016235225.1 Nitrospirota bacterium
ACGCAGTTCTCGATCGCCGACGGTGAACCCGCTCCTCTTCTTCCTTCCGCAATACGCGGTACAGAGTCTTGCCATGGATGGTACGAGGCAGCTCGCTGCGAAACTCGATCTTCTTGGGAACCTTGTACGGAGCGAGGAATCGCCGGCAGTGCTCCATCAGCGCCTCGGCGGTGGGAACGTCCCCATCACGCACGACAAAGGCCTTGATGGATTCAGCACCTTCTCCCCGCGCGACCCCGACCACCGCCGCATCCCGCACCGCCTGATGCAGGAGGAGCACCCGCTCAATCTCCGATGGGTAGACATTAAACCCCGAGGCGGAGAGAATCATGTCCTTCTTCCGATCCACAATATAGAAAAAACCGTCTTCATCCATGCGGGCCATGTCGCCGGTTGCCAGCCATCCATCGGGCCTCATCACGTTGTCCGTCTCGTGCTGGTTGTTCCAGTAGCCCTGCATCACCTGCGGGCCGCGTACCCACAGTTCACCCGCCTCACCAACCGGGACCTCGCATCCCTGTTCATCGACCAGCTTCGCTTCGGTGCTCAGGATGGGTAAACCGACCGACCGCTTGACGGAGAGGCCGCCGGGAATATTGCAATGGGTGACGGGGGAGGCCTCCGAGAGACCATACCCTTCAACCAGGAGATGGCCGGTCCGCTCTTTGAACCGCTTGAGGAGCCCGTAGGGAAGCGCGGCCCCGCCGGAGATACAGAATCGTGCCGACTCAAAATCCGTCGCCTCGCAGTGATCGAGAAGCTTCCGCACGAGCGCAGGCACCAAGGCCACGATCGTCGGCTGCTTCTTCCGGATCAGTCTCAGCAACACTTTCATGTCTCGCGGATCCGGGACCAGGACCATCGTCCCCCCCACGCCTAGACAGATGTTCTGCGTCACCGTCATCCCGAACACATGGAAAAGAGGGAGCGCAGCCAAGAAGATTTCCTCGCCTGCAGCAGGGCGAAACCAGCTCAGCAGTTGCTGAATGTTGGCGGTGAGGTTGCGGTGACGGAGCATCGCACCTTTCGAGACTCCTGTCGTGCCGCCCGTGTATTGGAGCAGCGCCAAGTCGTCCGGCGCCACGCTCGGAAGATCCTTGGGACCGACGCGCAGATCCATAACCAGAAGGTCGCGCAAGAGGACCACG
>JACRLS010000033.1:1173-8228 GCA_016235225.1 Nitrospirota bacterium
GACCACGTGATTGCTGCGCGGGATCAGAATGGGGGATGTTCGACTTCGCTGTTGATAAATATATCTGGCGATCGTCGTCATGAAATCGGTGATCCGCGTCACAATGAAAGTGGCGGAATCGAGGTGCTGAACTTTCTCATACATCATGTCGAGCACCACGACGACGCGGGCTTCGGCATCACGAAGTTGAGACGACAGCTCGTGTTGGGTGTAGGTCGGATTGCAGGCCACCACCACGCCGCCGGCTCTCAAAATGCCGAAATAGGCAATGACTGCCTGCGGACAATTCGGCAGACACAGCGCGACGCGATCACCCTGACGGACTCCGAGAGCGGCGAGGCTGCAGGCGAAACGCTCCACGAGAGCACCACATTCTTGGTACGAGAGAGTCTTGCCGAAAAAGTAGAGCGCTGACCGGCGTGAAAACATCCGCACACTTCTGGCGAAAAGGGTTGAGAGCGTCTCTTCCCGGAGGGACGCTTCAGGGGACACGCCGTGAGGATAGTGCTGTAACCCGGGTTTATCAGCCATACGACAATCCGCTCAGCACCATGACCCGCCTGCAAGAGAGGGACAGGGCTCAAAGCGTGCTCCATATGTGGCCGAGAGCGACTCCAGTTCTTCCGCAATCTGCGGGGGGGTCCAGGTCTGTCTGCCCCACGTAAGGAGGCCTCCCCTGAATGCAGGGAAACCGATCCCATGGATCAACGCGAAATCAATCTGCCAGGGCTGCTCGACAATCCGATCGGAGAGACAGCGCACGGCCTCATCCAGCATCGGAAGGAACAATCGTTTTTGGAGCATGTCATCGGATACCGCCCCATCTCCCTCTGGATGGGTTCGCCGACAGCGCCGGATCACTTCAACCGTCTCCGGGTTCTCTTTTCCCCCCCTCCAGAACGTCAGCGCGGCTCGGCCGGGTGGCAGCATGCTCTGCAAGAGTTCTTCACGATGCTCGACCCGGGATCCCAGGACGGTCAGCGACGTCAGCACATGGCGGGCCACCTGCAGTCCGATCAGGTCCAGAAGTTCAAGAGGGCCCATAGGGCGTCCGCTGTCAATCGCCATGCCGAACGTCTTGGCGACCGCATCGATCCGTCGAATGGACACGCCTTCGCTGACCAGGATCACGGCTTCCGCCAGGTATCGAGATAAAATCCTGTTCACGAGGAATCCCGGGCCATCATTCACCACCAGAGGAAATTTGCCGAGTCGCTTGGCGACCGCACAGGCTGTGGCCAGAGCCGGCTCCGACGTGAACGGCGCGCGGACGATTTCGACCAACTGCAGCTTGGCCACCGGATTGAAGAAGTGCAGCCCCACGCAGCGTTCTCGGTGGACTGCCTGTGCGGCGATGTCTGCGACGGTGTAGGACGACGTATTCGTGGCGAAGATGGCATCAGGACGAGCGATCTTCTCGAATTCCCCGAGCACAGCCCGCTTCACGTCGAGTTTCTCCGACACGGCCTCAATCACGAGCGGGACTCTTGCCATGTCTTTCATGGCGAGCGTTGGCACAATCCGCATCATCCGATAACGCATCTCGGAGGGGAGGATGACTCGCTGCCGGAGCTGGGGGGCCTGCGCATCATGGATCCGCCCGACGGCCTTGGCCAAAACCCCGCCGGACACATCACGCAAGGCCACGGCGATGTCTTTCTCAGCGAGAAGTCTCGCAATCTGCCCACCCATCAATCCCGCCCCCAGGACGCCGACGGATGACGGTGCCATCGACAGACTCTTCACACCCCGTTTCAACGTCTCGCCATTCAGAAAGAGGCCGATGAGATGGGCCGACACCGACCCGCCCATGAGTTCGAGCAGGCGGGGTTTTTCAATCTGACCCGCTCCGTCCAGAATCCCCTTCCGCATTCCCTTCTGCACGGCATCGATGGCCCGGAGCGGCGCGGGATAGAATCCTCGGGCCCTCTTGTTCACGAGGCGCCGAGTATACCCACAGACGAGGGCGCGGATGCCGGGCATGGCTAGGAATCGTTGGCCGGCACGCAGGCGGGGGGGCGAATCCGGATTCGCACACAAGGCACGAGCTTTGGCGATCGCGGCTTGCACCAGCGCTTCACGCTGCACAGTCTCGAGGGTCCGGTCCCTGGACGGAATGGACGCCACCATGCCGTCGATCAGATTCATCCGGAGCGCTTGCCGGGGATAGATCGTCTTCCCTGTCGTGATCATCTCCAACGCCGCCGGCAGGCCAACTAACCGTGGAAGACGCAGTGTGCCGCCGAACCCTGGAAGAATTCCCAGCCTGACCTCCGGCAAGGCAAAGCAGGTTTTGGGATGGGAACTCGCGATCCGCGCGTGGCAGGCCAGAGCGAGTTCGAGGCCCCCTCCAAGACAAGCCCCCTCCATCGCCGCCACAAAGGGTTTTCGGGACCGTGCCATGGCGTCGAACAGCCCATGGACGGTCGTCACAAGCCGGTCGATTGAATCCAGCGTCTGTTTGCGTTGCGCCTCATGGACCTGCTCCAAGTCGGCCCCCGCACAGAAGATCCCCTCTTTCAGGCTCACCAAGACCACGGCGGTCACGGCGTCTGTCGACTGGGCTTGCTCCACGATCGCCTGCCAGCCCGTGACACTGTCGGCGTTCAGAACGTTCGCCGACTTGCCGCGATAATCAAACCCGGCCAGCAAGATGCCGCCGTCGAGGACCATTGTCTTGAAGTGAGGGCTCTCCACGCTCATTTCCTTTCCAGCACCATCGCCACGCCCTGCCCGCCGCCCACACATCCGCCGATCAGGGCCCGCTCGGCACTCCGTCGTTTCAGCTCGAACAGCGAGGTCATTGCCAAGCGTAAACCCGAGACGCCGACCGGGTGCCCCATCGCAATGGCGCCGCCGTGCGGGTTCAGATCATCCAGAGGAATTTCGCCAATCCGTCCGGAGAGGCCGTACCGGCCAAAAGTCTGTTCCATCAGCGTGGCCGAGTCGAGCGTGCGGAGAATCCCCAAGACAACGGCCGCGAATGCTTCATTAATTTCAAAGACTGCGAAGTCCTTGAGGGTGAGGCCTGTCCTGCGTAGCAGGCGGCTGATGGCTCCGACAGGCGCCAGTCCCATACAGGCCGGATCATAGCCGAAATCGGCGTATTCCCGGACATACCCCATGATCGGCAATCCCAGCGCCTTCGCTTTTTCCTCCTCCACCAGCAGCAATGCGGCCGCCGCATCCGTAATCTGCGAAGCATTCGCCGGCGTGACGAATCCATAGTGCCGGTCGAACACGGGCTTCACATCGCGAAACGTCTCCAGGCTTGCATCTTCACGAATCCCGTTATCCCGCTCGACATACGCACTTCGCTCGGGGACATACATAGGGACGACCTCGTCCGCAAACAGGCCTTGCGTCCAGGCTCGTGCGGCATTCTTGTGCGACCGGACTGAAAACGCATCCTGATCGTGGCGGGTCATGCCGAAGGCCGGCGCTTTCGCGATATTTTCTGCGGTTGATCCCATGATGAGATCACACATCGGATCCGTCAACCCGAGCACGAGCCCCACCCGCGGCGGATATTTCTTGAGATTCAAGAGCCTCGGGAAGAGCGCAAGGGCGCTCGCGGCGAGCTGCCGGGGGCGTCTGGCCCGGCTGTATTCGAGGAGAAGGCCGGCAACCCTGTGGTGGTAGGCGATCGGGATCCGGCTCATCGCCTCCATGCCGATCACCAACGCAGTATCCACATCGCCGCTTCGGATTCGGAGGCTCGCATAATAGAGCGCCGAGACGCCGGAGCCGCAATTTTTCCCCGCCACCGTGTCGGCCGGGATCGACGGGGGAAGACCGCCTACGACCGCCGCCACTCGCGTCGGGTTGACCGCATGCATCGGCGTCGCCACGTTGCTCCCCAGCACACAGTCAATGGTCTCGAGAGGGAGATTCCAACGCCCACAGCGCGTGACCATTTCGCGGACCACCCAGGCACCGAGCATATCCGCGTCTGTCTCGCGAAAATCGGTTCCCTCCTTGCATAGGGGAGTTCGGAATCCGTCAACGATCACGACATTGCGCATGGAGGGCTCCGTCACGCGTCCTCAACAGACGATCAGGCCATATCCGCGATGGAGAGAGGAGAGAATGGGTTCGAGACGGCTCCTGGTCACTCCACCACTGTGCCGCATGAACCAACAACGTACCATAAATTATACAACCTGGCTTCGTATCGTGGCCTCTTCCGTATGACATTTTTGGTGTGCATCCCCCCCCAATAGAAGGTAACGGAAGAGCTGGCAGCAAGGCCGAAGAAATTGACAGCCAGAACGAACGTGGTAGGTTAAGGGACGATCGGTCGGATGAGGAGTTCGCAACAAAGGGATTCATGGCAAAACCCGATATTTTCCAGGGATCTGTGGCGGTTGCTGAGTCGGCTCGGGACAAGGCCTCCTATTCCGGCTTTCTCGCCGGATTGTTCGAAGCCGACATCCGGTGGGACCTCCTGACGTCAGTGGACCTTCCGGCGGTGGGGCAGTCGGCCCGGGAATTCCTCGAACGGTTCAGGACCGCGATAATCGAGTTGGATCCTGAACGTATCGACAGCGACGGCGAACTCCCTGAGCACATCATCAAGACGCTGGCTGAGCTCGGCGCCTTCGGGATCAAGATTCCCAAGCGATTCGGCGGGCAGGAACTGAGCCAACAGGAGTATCAGCAAGGCGCGACCCTGTGCGGGAGCGTGGACGCATCGCTCACCGTGCTGCTGTCGGCGGCCCAGTCAATCGGCGTGCCTGAGCCCTTGCGCCTGTTCGGCACAGAGGAGCAGAAAGCCAAGTATCTCCCGAGGCTCGCGCGCGGAGAAATCTCAGGCTTCGCGCTGACGGAACGGCAGGTGGGCTGTGATATCTCCAAAGTGGAGACCTATGCGGTCCGCGTCAGAGACAACGGCAAGACTGTGGCCTACCGTCTCTCCGGAGAGAAATTCTTCATCACCAATTCCGCGAAGTGTGACGGGACATTTCTGGCCTCGATGCTCGTCGTCATCGCCCGGATTGTCGATCACCCGGACGAGAGGAAAGATCCCAACGCATCCAAGCGGTACGGCGCCTTTATCGTGGAACCACGGTGGCCGGGGTGTTCGGTCACCCGCCTCCATTTCGAGGGGGTGCGCGGGATCTATAACGGATCACCCAAATTCGACAATGTCCATGTGCCAGTCGAGAACCGCCTGGGCAGTGAAGAGGACGGACTCCGGATCGCCCTCGCCACGCTCACGGTCGGCCGCCTGACGCTCCCGGCAGCCTGCCTGGGAGGAGTGAAGCAATGCCTTTCGGTCATGCGCTGGTGGGGACAGCGGCGGGTGCAGTGGAACAAACCGATCGGGGAGCACACGCTGATTGGTGAAAAACTGTGCCGCGCGGCCGCGTACACCTTCGCCCTTGAAGCCGTCATGGCTCTTTGCGGAGCATGGGCGAACAAGAAGGCCGACCTCCGATTGGAATCGGCGGCGGCAAAGATCATCGGCAGCGAATGGTACTGGGAAGTGGTCAATGACCTGTTCCAAGTCCGGGGAGGTCGGGGGTTCATGACCGTTGAGTCTCAACGGAAAAGCGACGAACTCGCCATCCCCGCCATGCGCATGCTCCGCGACGCACGCATCAATCTTGTGTGGGAGGGAACGAGCGAGATTCTCCGCGTGTGGATGGCACGAGAGGCTCTCTCGCCCTATATTGAACAGGGCCTCGCTTTCCTGGAGGGATCACCATCGAAAAGACTAGAGGCGCCGCTCTACTTCGCCCGGATGGCGCTCCGCTCCTGCCTGCCTTCACTGGTTCCGGGGCACGCCGGTCGGCTGTTCGGAAGGGACTATGCCCGATGGGTTCGGCTGATCGAGTCCACGGCACGAGGTCTGACACGTGCCACGCTCGCCGTGACGATCAGACACCGTCAGAGCCTCAACCATAAGCAACTCCTGTTACAGAACTTGGTCAATGACAGTCTCTGGCTTTTCCCCATGGCCGCCACGCTCTGGTATGCGGCCCAACCGGAGATGCAGGCAAAGCCAGGGGTCGCAGAGCTCTGCCACTACCTCTGTCACGATATCGCGGAGAAGCTCCTCCCTCCCTCATCCACAAGGAAAAGGATTCGTGGCCACAGGAAAGACACCCGTGTGTATACCCTCGCCAAGAACATCATGCAAGGCGAGTACGCATGGCTCGAGGAAGGGATCGTGCCGCTGATTGAGCCACGACACCCTCGCGCCTAGCAGGCTATTGAAACAATCCGCCAGCATCGAGGCGGCTGGGCGTGAGGTTAAGGTCATGTGACCTGTCTGATTGCGCCGAGGCCTTGCTCGCGCAAAACCACATCCCTGGGGGAAAGAAGCCCGTCTTGGCACGCTTGGGGTGGCAGCGTGTGACAACGCCGCTGTCGGACTGGTGAGAACAGGAAGAGCGCCTCTACGCGCAGGCGGTCCCTTCCCCTACCCTCGACTCCCCCCCTCGTCACGACCACCGACTCGGCATCAATGCGACGATTTCTGAACGCCCAGGATGGAGTTACAGGAGATCGGCTGCGTCTCGCCGCCGTGCAGATAGGAATGATGCGTCCACTGCCGGAGCACCCCGGCCTTGTCGAACGTGAGTGTGTACTCGTCACACCACGAACCAGTCGAGGCCCAACTGTTCTGACTCCCCGGCTCGAGTTGTCTCACTTCGTACACCCAGGTTGATCCGCCGTCGGGTGTCTCAGTCGTCCCGCGCGGCGCGCCGAGCTCTTTACGCACCTCAGCTTGCGAGGCCTTGCCCTCCACCGACTTGAGATACTGGGTTTCCTTCACTTCAAGGACAGCGCATCCGCTCACGATCACTCCGACGCCCATCAATAATCCCAGCAGGCTCCATTGTGTCATGGCGCACCTCCGTTCAAGATGTTGGCGCTCGAAGTCCTACGAGCAGTCTATCGGGGCCCTCCCTTCTCCGCAAGGGCCACGAGCCGCACAGGCTGCCATTCATCAAGTTTGCCCCCGTTCGAACCGAAGTAGGGAGAGTCTCCTTAGAGGAAGTCCACCTCATGAGCGCGGCTCCCAAACAATCGGATAGGGCTCATCC
>JACRLS010000177.1:0-1085 GCA_016235225.1 Nitrospirota bacterium
AAGCACAGAGGCTGTTGGTCTCGAACCACCTTCTTCTCGCTTACACTTCTCACGTTTCACGTCTCGCTTCTTTCGTGTTACGCCAATCCCGTGATCTCCCCCGTCTTCGGATCCACCCCAATGCGTTCTCCGGCCGGTTTCTTGGGCAATCCCGGCATCAGCTGGATGCCCGAACAGACCGCGGTCAAGAATCCTGCCCCTGCCAAAATCCGCAGTTCCTGAATCGGCAGGGTAAAGCCGATCGGCCGGCCCTTTCGGAGCGGATCGTGCGAGAGGGAGAGCGGGGTTTTGGCCATGCAGATCGGTAACCCTCCATACCCGAGTCGTGCCGCCTCCTCAATCTGTTGTTCCGCGCGCGGTTCGTAGGCCACTCCGCCTGCACCGTAGAGCCGCCGAGCCACGGTCTCGATCTTCTCCTTGATCGAGGCTGTGTCTGGATAGAGAGCCGTCCTGGATGTCGGTCGGCGGCAGGCACGCATCACCGCCTCAGCCAGTCGTTCCGCGCCCTTTCCCCCCTCGACGAAATGCGTACAGACCGCCGCGTCGAAGGCCCCCGCATCGATGGACCAACGTCGGATGTCCTCGATCTCCTCCGAGGAATCCTCTGCGAACGCATTGATGGCAATGACCGGCGTCATGCCGAACGCCTTAACGTTGGCGATGTGCGCTTCAAGATTGGACAGTCCCCTTTGCAAGGCTCCTCGATTGGTTCCTGTGAGGCCAATGGGAAATGGTTCCCCCGTTTTCACTGCTCCGCCACCTCCATGGAGCTTCAATGCACGTAGTGTCGCCACAATGACAGCGGCCTGGGGCCATAGACCAGAAGAGCGGCATTTGATGTGAAAGAACTTCTCGGCCCCCAGGTCGCTGCCGAACCCTGCCTCCGTGACGACGTAGTCGGCCAACCGGATAGCCATGGCATCCGCCAGCACGGAGCAGTTCCCGTGGGCGATGTTCCCGAAGGGTCCCGTGTGGACGATCGCCGGGGTCCCCTCGATCGTTTGGACAAGGTTGGGCAGCAAGGCATCTCGAAGCAGGGCCGTCATCCCCCCCACGCAACCGAGCCTCTCGCCGGTGACGGGCTG
>JACRLS010000177.1:1138-23603 GCA_016235225.1 Nitrospirota bacterium
CGTTCGAGGCGACGACGTAAGTCATCAGGACCCGATGCGAGCGCAAGGATGGCCATCACCTCTGAGGCCGCCGTGAGAATGAACTCGCTCTCCCGCTCCCCTCCGTCGGCACCGGTGAGCCGAATATGCCGGAGGGCTCGATCGCTGAGCCCCATTACGCGCGGCCATCTGATGCGGGCGGGGTCCAGCCTGAACTCGTTGCCATGAAACAGATGGTTGTCGAGCATGGCTGCCAGGAGATTGTGCGCCGACGCGACCGCATGGGCATCACCGGTGCAATGAAGATTGATCTCCTGGCTGGGCACGAGCCGAGACCGCCCCCCGCCGGCCCCGCCGCCCTTGATCCCGAATACCGGCCCCAGTGATGGCTGCCGCAAGGTCACCACAGACCGGTGCCCAAGCCCCGATAGCGCCATTGCCAGACCGATCGAGGTCGTGGTCTTTCCCTCACCGAGCGGCGTCGGATTCACGGCTGTGACCAGCACGTAGTTCCCGAGTGGAGCCTGTTGCAGACGTCCCAATGTGGAGAGGGACATCTTGGCGAAGCCTCGGCCGTACGGAATCATCTCGTCCGGACGGAGTCCGAGCTTCTCGGCAACGTTCTGAATGGGAAGGGGCAATGCGTGGGGGTCAGACGGCACGGACATGCAGAACGGTTGCTCAGGGCCTATAGGATCAGGCGACCAGCATCACTGCAGGCGGAGAGGGCCTGAAGGACAAGGACGGAGGGCTATTCCAGGATGTAAGTCTGCGGATTGACGGGCCGGCCGTTGACCTTGACCATGTAGTGGACATGGGGGCCGGTCGACAGGCCGGTACTGCCGACGAGTGCGATGAGATCGCCGCGCTTCACTTTTTGACCATCCCGGACCATGATCTTGGCCAAGTGCCCGAATTGCGTCTCAATCCCATATCCGTGATCAATATTGACCAGGTTGCCCATCTTGGGATCGTAGCCCACGACCGATACTCGACCTGCTGCCGGGGCCTTGACCACCGAATTCATCGGTGCCCCGATATCCACCCCATCATGCATGGCCATCTGGCCGGTAAACGGTGACATGCGGGGGCCAAATCCTGAGGTCACCCACCCCTGAACCGGACGAATCGAAGGCGTGGCGCCAAGCCGTGCCAAACGCTCATTCGCCACCTTGGAGATTTCCTGAAGACTTTGCTCCTCCCGCTCCATGGCTCGGTCAAGGCCCTTCAGAGCCTGGTCCAAGCGGGCTGAGTCTTCCTTTCGGAGAAGATTCAAGGAGTCGGCGTCAGGCGCATCCCCTCCTTGACTCTGAGCCTCCGGCCCGGCCTGGTCATTCTGGCTGCCAGGAGGAGGCAAGGGGAGGTCGATACCCCCCTTTCCATCCAACAAATCCTCGGACTTCTGAGCATCGATTCCCATCATGACCCGAAGACGCTGATTGATTTCCCTCATGTTCAGAAGCCGGCGCTTGAGATCGTCGACGGAGTTCGCAAAGGCCGCGGTCTGCGCCCGGATACTGACTTGTTCCTGTCGGAGACCTCGAAGCTCCCAGACCTCACCGGCTTGGACCACATACTGCGTCAGGAAAGCCAACTCGGCTACGACAAAGACGATGACGATCGCCAGGATCCCACGCACGACCTTCCGGGGAATACTGAACCGGAGAGGGGGCGCCATGGTCCCTCTAAAAATGACGACCGTGTAGTCTTCGTTGCTCTTAACTACGTTCATGACAAGGCTGTCTATCAGGAAGAGAAACGGTCACTCGCAATTCTGAACGATACAGTGGCGATAGTCTACTCAAACCTTTCGGCCTCCGCAACGACTTTCTTGATGATCGATCCGTATGTCCTTTAAAAATCATGGGTTGCGGGTTGATTCCCTGATCCATCTCAGATAGTCATCAGACCCAGCAAGGATGGGCATCGCGATGATTTCCGGTGTGTCACAGCTGTGAAGGCGCTTGACCATGCCCTCAAGTTCCCTAAAGTGCCTCTTCGTTGTCTTGATGACCAGAAGCACTTCCTGGCTGTCGCAGACCTTGTCCTTCCATCGGTAGATCGAACGGACTCCCGGGATGACATTGACGCAGGCGGCGAGTTTCGCATCCACCACCCGTTTCCCGATCTTCCGGGCTTCAACGCCATTGGGCGTGGTCACAAGGACCACGATTTCGTCAATCCCTCGACTCACAAGATATTGGGGGTCCCGATATGAGAGGCCCCAACTTGGCACCATTCTCCCCTCAAATCAAGGCAAATTGTGTACCGGCTCCATCAATCATCCGACGAAAGCTGCTAAGTATCTGAAAAACCGGAGCCTTGATGTGGAAGGTCCCGGCGGAGCCACGATCGGGAACGTAGGGATAGTGTAGGCTATTTCCTGTTCACAGGAGTCAATTTTTGACGCTCCACTCCCGAACGCGCAACAATCGGTTCCTCAGCGGCAGGCTCCCGGTTGACACAGGCTCCCGGTTGCGTTGACAGGGAATCAGCAGCACCATAACATACAGTGCTCGTTTTCGCGGTAACCGTAAGGGGGAACTATGGCATTTACGATTACGGTCAGGGAACTGAAAGATGGCCTTGATCGTGGGGACAAGATCTGCTTGGTTGATGTCCGGGAGGATTGGGAATATTCGTTGGCTCGAATCGAAGGATCGGTTCTCATTCCGCTCGGGACGCTCCCACAGTCATTGAATAAACTGAAGAAGAACGATGCGATCGTCGCTTATTGCCATCATGGCATGCGAAGCGCCGATGCGACTGGATTTCTCCTGCAGCAGGGCTTCACGAATGTGCGGAATCTTGTGGGGGGGATTGACGCATGGTCGCTTCAGATTGACCCGAACGTTCCCCGGTACCGCTGACCAGACTGATGGGACAGTTCCGGACATCAGCCGATTGGTGACGTCCCCTACTCCGCCTGCTCCTTGAAAAACTCGACCGTTCGTTTCAGCCCTTCTGCGAACGACACGCGCGGATCCCAGCCGAGTTCATTGCGCAATTTGGTCGGATCAATCACGCTCCGAGCCTGCTCCCCCTTCTTCACGGGACCGTGGATCTCCTTCCCGCCCCGCTTCGTGCACTCCGAGAGCAGCTTGAAAAGTTCATTGATCGTCGTCTCAACCCCGGTCCCGACATTATAGGCCCCGCTCACGTCTTTGCCGAGCACGGCAAGATTCGCTTCCACAACGTCATCCACAAAGACGAAGTCGCGGGTCTGTCGCCCGTTTCCATTGATGATTGGCTGCTCCCCACGCAGCATTTTTTGCGCGAAGATGGCGACCACCCCGGCTTCCCCGTGGGGATCCTGCCGCGGCCCGTAGACATTTGCAAAACGGAGGCTCACGGTCTGGATACCCGCCAATTTCTCGTAGTACCTCAAATAGTGTTCGCCGACGAGTTTGGTAATCCCGTAGGGAGAAACGGGCGTGGTCGGATGGCTCTCCGGGGCAGGGAACACGGTTTGATCCCCGTAGATCGCCCCACCCGACGAGGCAAACACGACTTTTCGCACCCCGTACTTGACCGACATCTGCATGACGTTCAAGAGACCGAGTACGTTGACTTCCGCATCAAACATCGGATCTTCCACGGATTTTCGCACGTCCATCTGGGCCGCCAAATGAAAAACCACCGACGGGCGCTCTCGACGAAAGACCCCGTCCATCCATTTGCTTCGGATATCGCGTTTATAAAAACCTGCGGCCTTACTCACGTTCCGACGCTTGCCCCTGGACAAATCGTCGGCCACAACCACCTCATGCCCTTCCTGCAACAGCCGATCGACGAGGTGTGATCCAATAAAGCCTGCTCCGCCTGTGACCAAGATTTTCATCGTATGACTCGCAATGAATAAAGGCCGAGGGTTATGGCGCCTCTGATCCTTGGCGCCTCTCTTCTCTCTTACTCATGCATGCCGGCGGCCCGCCAGCCGACGAGGATTTCCCGGTTTCCCTTCTGGCCGACGATGGGAGAGTCCACCTTCCCGATCGCCTCCAGACCGAGTGTCTCCGCGACGGCCCGGACCTGATCGATGGCTTCGGTTCGGAGGGCCTCATCTCGAACGATCCCACCCCGACCGACTCGGTCTCGCCCCACTTCAAACTGAGGTTTGACAAGCCCAATCACGACTGCGGATGTGTCCAGGAACTTCATGACGCTGGGCAAGACGGTCCGCAACGAAATGAAGGACACATCGATGACAGCCATCGCAACGGAATCCGCGATCTCCGAACGATCGAGGTACCGGATATTCCTCCGATCCAGTATGACCACCCGCGGGTCCTGCCGGAGTCGCCAATCCAGTTGGCCATAGCCGACATCCACCGCATAGACCCGCTGCGCGCCCCGCTGCAGAAGACAGTCCGTGAACCCACCGGTCGAAGCGCCGACATCCATCGTGATCAGCCCCGCGGGGTCCACTCCAAACGTGTCAAGCGCCGCGGCTAATTTTCCGCCTGCCCGACTGACATAGGGCAGCGCCCGGGGTGCCACCTCGATGGTTGCCTCAACTGACACCAACATCGAAGATTTATCGGCACGAATCCCCTGCACCTTGACCGCTCCCGCGAGAATCAAGCGGCCGGCTTGTTCGCGACTTTCGGCCAGTCCGCGGGCCACCAGCAGGCGGTCCAGCCGATCGCGGACGGGCATGACCTTTCGACTCATGAGGAAGGGAACGTCCGGATGCGTCGGAGAGGGTGCATCGAGCGTCAGGCATTCAGTCGGACTTGGCGTCGTCTTCTGCATCCACGTCGTCAAAATTATAGGCCCGGAGCTGCCTCTTCCCATCCTTGTCCTGGATGAGAATTTCCACTTTGCGTTCCGCCTCGTCCAGCAGTTTCAAACAGGCTTTGGAGAGCTTGATCCCTTCTTCGAAAATCTTGAGGGATTCATCAAGAGGCAGATCCCCTCGCTCGAGCTCGGACACAATCGTTTCCAAGCGCGCCATTGCCTGTTCAAACCGTTGAGAGGCCACCCACAATCCCCTTACTGACGTGCAGAAAAAAGACGCATCTGCGAGCACTGCGTCAGATCTGGATCGGCGAGACGCCTATTATAGCCTGGGAGGACACGCCGTCAAGCATCGGACACAGGCTCGATCGTCATCGCTGACAGCTCGCCCGGGAACCCGTCGACTCCCGGCCGACGTCATCCCTGGGGGAGCAGCTTCCGAATCGTACACACCAGTTGCCCTTCGTGCAGTCGAGCCAGGATCTCCTCATCGGCGACGACATCGGAAACCGACTTGACCACGTGCCCATCCCTGACCCGAAACACCACGCTGTAGCCTCGGGCCAGGATGGCCAACGGATTGAGCCCACCGAGAGCTCGCAAGACGTGCCGGCTCTCCAACTGCTTTCGGTCTAAAACGGCGGCGATTCCCTGCCTGGCCCGCTTCAAAAACTGCGGGACTACCACCAGTCGGTCGCGGATCCACCCGGCTGGGCTGGCGATCCGCAGACCATGATGAACCTTCAGCGCATGGAGGCGATGCGCCGCCAACAACGTCTGCATGGCCGACTTCGCGGCTTCCAGCCGATCATCCAGCCGTTGGGCCACACGCTGGAAACGGAGCCGCATGCTCTGAATCACGAGTTGATGGCCAGCCACTTCGTGCCGGTATCCGGCCAACCGTCCCTGCAACGCGCGCACCAGTCTCGATTCAAGCTGATTGAGCCCTTCGATCACCTCCGAGAGCACCGGAGCCACAGCCTCCGCCGCCGCCGAGGGAGTCGGCGCGCGATAATCCGCGGCAAAGTCCGCCAGCGTGGTGTCGATCTCGTGGCCGACTGCCGACACGACCGGCACCCTCGACGCCGCGATCGCTCGGACCACGACCTCTTCATTGAAGGTCCAGAGATCCTCGATCGAACCCCCGCCCCGTCCCACAATCATCACATCGACCAGCTTCGCTGCGTTCAGCCGCTTGATCCCGTCGGCAATCTGCCTGGCCGCCCCGTCGCCTTGAACCTGCACCGGCACAATGACGATGCCGATGGCGGGACATCGCCGCTGCAGCACGGTCAGCATGTCACGGACCGCCGCCCCGCGCAGCGAGGTGACCAGCCCCACGCGTCGGGGCAAGAATGGCAGCGGCCGTTTTCGCGACTCCTCGAACAAGCCTTCGCGAGCGAGCCGTTCTTTAAGTTGCTCAAAGGCCAGCTGCAAGGCGCCGAGACCCTTCGGCTCGACTACGTCGAGGACGATTTGGAAATCTCCGCGCGCTTCGTAGATCGTCAACCGACCCCGTGCGACGACGGACAGTCCGTCCTGAATCCCGAATCGAAGCCGCGTGGCGACGCCACGGAAGATCACCGCCTTGATCTGTGCCTGGGCATCCTTCAGAGTCAGATAGAGGTGGCCTGAGCCAGGGGCGCGCAGGCCCGAGACCTCTCCTTCAATCCAGACATCCGTGAAGGCCTGCTCAAGCCGGTCTCTGGCCGCCCTCACGACATCGGAGACGGAGAGGATGGTGGCAGAATGGAAGGACGTCTGCATGGTGGCGAGCCGGATGGATTCCGCCGCCTCAGCTCTATTCGGTGAGGCGCAGCCGTTGAATCGAGACGGCCTTGCCGAGGGCCGCATCGAGTTCGATCAGCACGGCACTGAAAATGGCCGGACCGGAGGCGACTTCGAATCGGGCCGGCATCTGAGTCAGGAACTTCTGAATGGCCAGCTCTTTCTTGATGCCGATGACGGAGTGGATCGGCCCGGTCATCCCGATGTCGGTCAGATACGCGGTGCCCTTCGGAAGGATCTGTTCATCCGCCGTTTGGACGTGGGTGTGCGTGCCGACGACCGCCGTCACCTCGCCGTCGAGAAAGTGGCCCATCGCCATTTTCTCCGATGTCGCTTCGGCATGCATATCGACAATGATCGCACGCGTCCTGGCTTTGAGCTGATCGACTTCGCGCCGCGCCCGCTGAAACGGGCAGTCCAGCGCGGGCATGAACACACGTCCCATCACCTGGACGATACCCAGCGGAACTCCAGCCGCGGTCTCGACGACAGTTGCACCGCGGCCCGGCACGCCGTCCGGATAGTTGGCGGGGCGAAGTAACCGGGGCTCACGCTCGATGTACTCGATGGTTTCCTTCTTATCCCACGCATGATTGCCGAGGGTGATGGCGGCCAGCCCAAGATCGAACAACTCTGCGGCGAGGTCGGGAGTGATCCCAAACCCTCCGGCGGCGTTCTCGGCATTGCCGATCACCAGATCGACGCCGTGCTGGGCGACGACCCGGGGAAGCACCCGGGTCACCGCCCGCCGCCCCGGTTCCCCCATGATGTCGCCGATGAAGAGGACTTTCATACATGACCACGGATGGCCAACGGCGCTCAGCCGCCAGCCTCTTGCTCTTCACACTCCCTGACTGCAGGGGCGACAGCCGAACGCTGATGGCTCTTCAGCCGTTCATTTTGCCGTATCCACGTAGCGGCTTTCCCGAATGACCGTCACCTTGATCTGTCCGGGGTAGGTCAGTTCATGTTCGATTTTCCGGGCTAGGTCGCGAGAGATCTGGAACGATTCCGTGTCCGTCACCTCGTCCTGCTTCACGATCACGCGAATCTCCCGCCCGGCTTGAATCGCATAGGCCTTGTGCACCCCTTTGAACCCGACGGCCAGCGATTCGAGTTTCTCCAACCGCTTGACGTAGGATTCGAGCGCTTCGCGCCTCGCTCCCGGCCGGGCGGCAGACAGAGCCTCCGCAGAGGCCACGAGCACCGTTTCCGGACAGATGGGCTCAACCTGCTCGTGATGCGCCGCGATCGCATTTACCACCTTCTCCGATTCGCCGTACTTTTTCGCCAGATCGGCACCCAGCATGGCGTGCGGGCCCTCTTCCTCATGGCTGACCGCTTTGCCGATGTCGTGCAGCAGCGCGCCCCGCTTGGCCAATTTCACATCCAGCCCGAGTTCCGCAGCCATGGTGCCGCAAATATAAGCCGCCTCGCGGGCGTGATAGAGATTGTTCTGGCCGTAACTCAACCGATACTTCAGGCGTCCGAGCACTTTGACGAGTTCAGGGTGGAAATCCGAGAGGCCGACCTCGAAAATGACCTTCTCGGCCTCCTCGATCATTAGTTTCTCAATATCAACCTTGACCTTGTCGACGATCTCCTCAATCCGCGTCGGATGAATACGGCCGTCCGCCATCAGTCGCTCCAGCGAGACCTTGGCGATCTCCCGACGGAGCGGATCGAATCCAGAAATCACGACGGCTTCCGGTGTCTCGTCGATAATCAGATCAATCCCGGTCGCGGCCTCGATCGCGCGGATGTTCCGACCCTCCCGGCCGATAATGCGCCCCTTCATCGCGTCATTGGGAATCGGGACGACTGAGATCGTGGCTTCCGAGACATAATCGCGCGTGACCCGCTGAATAGACCGCGCGATGATCTCCCGAGCCTCACGCTCCGCGCCCTCGCGGGACTCGTCCAGGATGCGCTTGGCCAGCCCGGCTGCATCCAGCCGCGCTTCCGCCTCGATCTGGGTCACGAGCGTGCGCTTGGCCTCCTCGGCGGTCATACCGGCGACCCGCTCCAACGCCTGTCGATGCTCCTTGAGGGCGCGTTCGGAGGCCTGCTCCTGCCCGCTGAGCCACCCGGCGTTCCCCCGCCATGGCTTCCGCCCGCTGATCCTTCTGCTGCCTCTCCAGTTCAGTCCGTCCCTGGAGCAGCAGGTCCTTGGCTTCAAGTCGGGCCTCTTTCAGGACATTTTCCGCTTCACGCTCCGCGGTCTGAGTCACCTGCCGCGCACGTTCTTGGGATGCCGTTTCGGCCGCCTGCATCGCACGACGGCGCAGCACATGCTGCAACCCGATGCCGGCCGCGGCACCGACGACCGCAATGGCGATATATGTCAGGATTGTTGTAAGAATGGGACCCACCCCCTTTGCGGCATGGATGCCCTGGAATGCGCAGAGACAGAACCCACGCCCAGGAGCCGCCGTGGCTCTTGGAAAACCGACTACGCTATCGGGGGAAGCGACGAGGGAGATGACCATCCCGGCCCGTCGATCGGACGAGCACGAGACCGAGGGACTCACCAGCGATTCACAGAACCACGGAACGCAGCGATCGAACCGATGTCCACGGAGGACGTCCTCTGGTTGGATCCCATCCCCACTTCCGTGTGGGCAGGATCCGTTCCGATGGAAAAGCC
Source organism: Nitrospirota bacterium (assembly GCA_016235225.1). Lineage (GTDB taxonomy): Bacteria > Nitrospirota > Nitrospiria > Nitrospirales > Nitrospiraceae > RSF151. The sequence continues at coordinate 10,293 of JACRLS010000177.1, forward strand.
CCTCTGCGACGGACCATCACCGAAGTGGGACCGACCATTATCCATCGGAGCGCAGCCACGCGAACACGCATGGCCACCAGAAACCGAACAAGCCTCTCTACCAGCATGCCGCAGAAGGTCACCATATTAGCAAATTACCGATCAAGCCGGCCCCCTCTGCACGTCAGTTCGAATCGAAAACGCGTTCGTCCTGAGAATTGTGTGCCCCGTCAGATCCGCTTCCTCGCCCGCGCACCAACCGTGACGCGGCGCTTCCATCACTCGCGATTACCCTAACAGATCATCCAATCCAAAGCAAGAATAGCAGTGCTCATCGCGCACGCACGGCCCCCAACTCAGCTTCGATGGTCTCCATCAAATTAGACGTGCGCCGATCGAGATCGGCTTCTTTTTCCTGCTGAAGCGCCCGGACCTCGTGGAGTTCGTGGGCCAGGTGCAGGGCGGCCAATACTGCGATCTTGGCCGGCGTCGCGGTGCGCATCGTAAGGGCCAGCTCCCGCATCTGCTGATCAACTTCGCTCGCCAGGCGCTTGACCTGTTGCTCGTTGGCCCCTCCCCTGATGGTGTAGCGCTCTCCGTAGATTTCGACTTCCACCCCGTTGTTAGTCAAGCGCCACCTCCTTTGATTCCCCGATTCCCTCCAGCAGCTCGAGTTCGACCATGACCTTCTCGATCCGGGCTCGAATGTCGTCGCGCTCTTCTTCCCAACGTTGCCCCTGATGTTGCTGACGCATCAGCCGCTCCTTCGCCGCCCGCAACTGGCTCTGCAGCTCGGCATTCTCGCGCTTGAGGTACTGGATCATCTCCACGAGCTTCCGGACGCGGGCTTCCAGTCCTTCGAGCCTTTCCATCGCCATTGGTGCTGCCTATGATCGCGTGGCCGTGTGTGCCGTAATGTCGCGAGCGCCTCCCGCGTGGAGCTGCGTCTCGGGCGGATACGAATCGTTTTATAAGAGCTTCAACACACCTTGTCAAGGAACTGGGAGGCGCATCGGCCGGAATCGAGGCGATGGTACTCCCGGTAGCTTCGCAGCACGCGCTTCACGTACTGGCGGGTCTCCTGGTAGGGAATCAACTCGACGAATTCATCGGACTCCCGATTGCCATGCTTGGCCATCCAGTTCGACACCGCCGCCGGTCCGGCGTTGTAGGCCGCCACCGCATGGATCAGATTGCCTCCGTACTGCTCCAGGAGCTGTGCGACGTAGCGGGTGCCCAGCCGAATATTGGTTTCGTGGTCGAAGAGATCATCCCGGCTCGGGGGAGAGGCGCCGAACTTTCGCGCCACGGTTTGAGCCGTAGCCGGCATGAGCTGCATGAGCCCCAGCGCGCCGACACGCGAGACTGCCCGGGTGTCGTACTGGCTTTCCTCTCGAATGATCGCCGCAACCAGGAACGGATCCACCAGGTCCCCGGCATAGCTCCGGATCGTCGGTAGATAGGCAGTCGGGTAGGCCACCCCCCACAGCCCCGTCGGGACCACTTCCGATCCGCGCTCCAGCCCATCGCGGAAATTGAGCCGGGCGAGACGAAGCGCTTGGTGGTGGGCTCCGGCTTCGCTCAGGAGCGTCGATAGCCCCATGAGCACATCGCGATTCTTTGAGTAGTGATCGGCCAGCCAGGCAAATTCCCGTCCAGCCTCCGTCTGAATCGAGAGGGCCTGGAGTTCCACCGCTTTCCGATAGTGGCGGTCCAGCTCGAGCTCTCGTCTGATCTCGTCGGGGGTCGTCACCTCCCCGTTCTGATCCGTGGGCTGAGGGCGGCCTTCCGGGTTCATGCGCATGCGGGCCAGATGGCAATAGTAGGTCAGGGTATATTTCCGGCACACCGCCGCCAGCGCATCCTCGGCTTTCTTATTATTGAGTTTCTCCAGGGTCCGGGCGGTCCAGTAGAGGAACTTCGGCGTGACCTGGGGATCATCCTTCAAACGAGCCACCTCTTGGAACGTCTGTGACGCCTCCTGAAACTTGCCCATACGATAGTAGGTCCAGCCGATTCGCCACCATCCGTCCCAGATGTCCGGAGAGGCCTCTCCAATCTTGACGGCCTGCCGATAGGTTGCAAGGGCTTCGGGAAACTGCCCCTGGTCCTCGTGCCACACCCCCACCGCCATCAACACGGCAAACTCCTGCTCGGGCGTAACGTTTCGCTTGGCCGCGGCACGCGCCACCGTCAGCAGCCGGTCTCCGTCACCTTGCCGAAGATAGGCCCGGGCCAGCCACACGGTCGCCTCTCCGGCTTCAGGTCCCTCCCCCTTGACCAATTCCTCGAAGAGTGTGGCGGCCAGATCATAGCGTTTGACCCGAGAGAGGGAGATGCCTAACTTCAATCTTGCTTCGAGACGTTTGGGATGAGACTTGGCCTGCGAGAGAAAGAGGTTCAACTCGTCCATCGCTTCCTGATGCATTGCCAGCGCCAGCCAGGAGAGGGCGCGGGCATACCGTTCGTCCGGCGAGGGCGTCCACCCGCCCTCCCCTTGAGCCAATCGGGCCTGGGCTTCATTCGCCTCCTTGCTCTGGGGGTAGCGAATCCAGACCTGGCGCCAGGCCGCCGAGGCGTCCGTGGGTTTGTTGTCCTTCAGATGACAGTCGGCCATATTCAGCCATGCTGTCGGCACGTCGAGATGGTTCGGGTCGGCGGCGACAGCTTTCTTCAGCCATTCCACCGCTGGGCGACACTGACCGAGCTGGTAGAGCGCGGCCCCTTCGCCGAACGCCGCGCGGGTAGCCAGCAATGAGTCCGGTTCCACATCGGGAACAGAGTCGAACAGAATCGCCGCAAGTCCCCCGTCGCCGGCCTTCAGGTAGGCCTGCCCCATCCAATAGCGGATGTAGTCGTCGAGGAGGGGAAAGTCCCGCTCTGCGGCTCGCAGAAACTGAAGCGCCTCACCGGGTTGCCGCTCAATCAACAGCACGCCGGTCAGGACCCCCGCTCGTTTCGCCCAGACGCTACCCGGATGTCGCTGACGAAGCAGGCGGAGGCGTTCCAGTTTGACCGTCACGCGCTCGTCGGATGAGATCGCCGATCGTTGGTCTGCAACCGCCCACCGGAAACAGGCCTCCGGCTCGTCGCACGAGGCCTCTGTCGGCTGATGGACTTCCGTGGGAGGGTCCTGAGCCAAAGCCGGTGCGCGAGGCCCGAAGCCGAAGAGGCCCAGCCCCGCAAGCACGCCGAGCAACAGCAGCTTGTGGCAGTGAAACATGGATCGTGGGTTAGGGGCTGTTAGCATGCGTCAACAAAATCAATGCTGCATTATAACAACAGACTCGGCGTGAGCCCACATCTTCGAGCAAGATTCTCATTTTCCTTTCTTCGTGTCCTGCCTCACATCGTCCGCTTCCGGCCCCCATACCGCCTTGTCCTCCTGTTTGACGCTGTGCTAGGCTCCTGCTATGACTTCGCGAGGACGCCAACCCACGCCCAAGCCATCGGCTCCCCTCAACCTCCTCACCCTGAATCCCACAACCGCCCAGGCACTCGCGGCCAAGCTGGGATGGCCGGCCTACCGGGCTACCCAATTGCTCCGGTGGCTCTACCGAGAGCGTGTCCGCAACATCGAGCAGATGACGAACCTGTCGAAGGCCGATCGGATTCGTCTCAGCGCGGTTGCACACATCGAGCGGTTTCCCGCGACGGCTCCTTCGTTCAAGTCGGCGGACGGCACCCGAAAGTTCCTGTTTACGCTCGCTGACGGGCTAACGGTCGAGTCGGTGCTCATTCCGGACGGCCCGCGACTCACCCTCTGCCTCTCGACGCAAGTCGGATGTACTTTGGACTGCGGCTTCTGTCTGACGGGGCAAATGGGACTCCGGCGCAACCTGGCCAGCCACGAAATTGCCGATCAGGTACTGACCGTTCTAGATAGTCTCGATGCGAGCGAGCACCTGACCAATCTCGTTCTGATGGGCATGGGAGAACCCCTCGCCAACTTCGACGCCGTAGCCGATGCCGTCAAGCGCTTGGCCAATCCATCCTGGGGCCTGGGGTTTTCGACGCGGCGCATGACATTGTCGACCGCCGGCTTGGCCTCGCGCCTGCAAGACGCGGTAAACCTGGGCGTGAATCTGGCCGTGTCGTTGAATGCCCCCACGGATGTATTGAGGACCCAGCTCATGCCGGCGGCGAACCGGATCGCGCCGCTGCCGGAACTGCTGGACGCCTGCCGGAAGCTGACGATTCCGGAACGGTCACGGATCACCTTTGAGTATGTGCTGTTGGCCGGCATCAATGATCGTGAGGAGCAGGCCACACAGGTGGTGACTCTGCTGCGATCGATTCGCTGCAAGATCAACCTGATTCCCTTCAACGACTATCCGGGGAGCCCCTATCGACGTCCCGACCAGACCGCTGTGCACCGTTTTCAACTCCGGCTCCGCAGTGCAGGATACGATGTCCTGGTCCGCCGCAGCCGTGGGCGTGATGTCCTCGGTGCCTGCGGGCAACTCGGCCAGCTTGCGCAGGCCTCCTCTCTGCCCGTCTTGACACCCGCCCCACGACTTGTTAGGAATCAGGCAAGTGCGGCTCTGGATTCGGACACGCGTCATGCCACGGATGTCTGTTCGTAGAATCGTCGCGCGCGCGCGCGATCGGGTCTCTCCACTACTCTATTCCGTGTCCTCTCTTTTCACTGGGCTCCTCTGTGCCCTGACCGTTCTCGCCGCCTCCACCTCGGCGGGGGCTTCAGAGGTGCAGGAGGTCACTCTCTCCAACGGCATGAAAGTTCTCCTCCGTGAAGTGCCGAAAGCCCCCGTCGCCACGGTACAGATTTGGTACAAGGTCGGATCGCGGGATGAAGTCATGGGGCGGGCCGGACTGTCCCATATGCTGGAACACATGATGTTCAAGGGCACGCCAAAGAACCCCAAGGGGACCTTCTCGCGCACCATCCGGAAGAACGGGGGCAACGACAACGCTTTCACCAGCCAGGATTACACCGGATATTTTGAAAACATTGCGGCGGATCGAGTGGATCTGGCGCTGGAACTCGAGGCTGACCGTCTTCGCGGATTGCTGCTTGACGACAAGGAATTTCAGCTGGAGCGGGAAGTCGTCAAGGAAGAGCGCCGCATGCGCACAGAGGACGATCCGCAATCCTATCTGGTCGAAGCCGTCTTCGCCCAGGCATTCCAACAGCATCCCTACCACTGGCCCATCATCGGCTGGTTCCCCGATTTGAACGCCATGACCCGCGAGGATCTCAAACGGCACTACGACACCTACTATGTGCCGAACAATGCCACGCTCATCGTCGTCGGGGACATCCAGTCCAAGACGCTGCTGCCCACGATCAGGCGCCTGTTCGAATCGATTCCAAGCCGGCCCGTTCCCACGCATCCGGTTCCGGAGGAGCCGGAGCAGAAGGGCGAGCGCCGGATTGTGATCAAACGCGAAGCCCAACTGCCGTTCGTGCTGGCGGCCTATCGTGCGCCAAATTTCAAGACAGAGGATTCCTACGCCCTCGCCCTCTTGGAATCGCTCCTCTCGCAGGGCAAGAGCGCGCGCCTCTATCGCAGCCTTGTCTATGACCAAAAAATCGCGCTGGCGGTGGGAGCTGATCACAGTCTTCTGCAAACCGACCCGCAACTCTTTTACTGCTATGTGGTCGTCGCCCCGGGCCAGAAGGTGGAGGCGGTGGAGCAGGCCCTCTACCGCGAGCTGGACCGGATCAAGCAGGAACCGCCGAGTGAGATGGAGCTGCAACGGGCAAGGAACCAACTCGAGGCCAGCCGCGTCTTTGGGCAGGACTCCATCTTCCGGCAGGCCATGTTGCTGGGACAGGCTGAATCGGTGGGCGCCGGCTGGCGATTTGAAGACGCGTTTTTGGATCGGGTTCGCCGCGTCACGCCGCAAGATATCCAACGGGTGGCACAGCGCTACCTGGCCGAGGACGCCCGGACGGTCGGGGTTCTGGTCCCGCTTCCTCCACTCCAGCCCTTCGCTGCGACAGCAGGTGAGGCCCACCCGTGAAGCAGGCGCATGATCGTCCCCATATCTGGCCCTGGACTCCGTACATGGCTGTCCGTACCTGGACCGTTCTGCTAGCGGGGCTCATCACCCTCCACCTTCCCGCAGGGGTGTGGGCCGGGATCACGCCGACTCGTTTCGTCTCGTCCAATGGGATCACCGTGCTGGTCGTCGAGCAACCGGCATTGCCCATCGTCCAGATCCAGGCCACGATCAAAGCCGGCGCCGCCCAGGATCCGGCCGACAAGGCCGGCGTCGCCAATCTCGTCGCCAATCTCCTTGACGAAGGCAGCACGACGCTCACCGCCACGCAGATAGCGGAACAGATTGAGTTCGTCGGTGGGACACTAGCCACGCGGGCGGAGACGGACTATTCCTCCGCCTCGGTGCGGGTGCTGAAAAAGGATCTTGATCGGGGCGCGGAACTGCTGGCGAATATCCTGCTCCAGCCGACGTTTCCTGATCGCGAGGTCGAGCGGGTCCGCAAACAGATCCTCGGCCAGATCCTGAGCGAGCAAGACGAACCGGAAACGATCGCCTCGAAGGCATTCCACGGGCTGGTGTTCGACGGCCACCCCTACCGGTGGCCGGTCGCCGGTACTGAGACAACGCTCCCCACGATCACCAGGGAGGACCTGGTCGGTTTTTACCGGCGCGCCTATCTTCCTAATCACACCATCTTGACCATTGTCGGCGATATCACGATCGACGCCGCAAAGGCATTGGTAAGGAGGCATTTCGGCGGCTGGCCCCAGGGAGCCATAACCGCTCCCCAAGCCGGCGCGCCCACGCCGGTGACGAAAACCACCTCGCGCCTGATCGACAAGGACATCACCCAAACCACCATCATGTTGGGACACCTGGGGATCAACCGGGCCAATCCGGACTTCTATGCCGTGACCGTCATGAATTACATTCTCGGCGCCGGCGGATTCTCCTCGCGCCTCATGGACTCGGTCAGGGATACCCAAGGTCTGGCCTACGGCATCCACAGCGCCTATGAAGCCAATATCCTGCCGGGTGCCTTTCTCGTCAGCCTGCAGACGCGCAACGCCACAGCCGGCCAGGCACTCACCAGCGTGCTGACCGAGCTCAAGAAAATGCGCGAAGGTCCTGTCACCGATCAGGAGCTGGCGGAGGCCACAGCCTATCTCATCGGTAGTTTCCCCCTCCGTTTCGATACGACCGCGAAATTGGCCGATGTCCTGTCACTCGTCGAACTGCACGGACTCAGTCTGAACTACTTCTCCGACTATCCGAAGTGGATCAGCCAAGTGACCAAGGAGGACGTCCTCCGCGTCGCGCGGCAGTATCTCCATACGGACCATTACGCGCTGGTGGTCGTCGGAAAGCTGTCCGAAGCCAAGATCACCGCGCCGTGAAGGGTGACGCGTGACGGGGCACGGGGCACAGAACAAGCTGGATCACCTGCGGGACATTGTAGCGGGACTCAAGTCCGTGCTCGTTGCATTTTCCGGCGGCGTGGATAGCACCCTGGTCTTCAAGGTGGCCCACGACGCACTCGGGTCGCGGACCCTCGGCGTGACGGCCGTCTCCCCGACATTTGCCACAACCGAACGAGAATGGACCCGTCGGCTCGTCGCAGAGATCGGCGCGGCCCATCGATTCGTAGACACCGATCAACTGTTGCTGCCCGATTTCGTCAGGAACGATACGCAGCGCTGCTACCACTGCCGGACCGATCTCTATAGCCTCTTGAAACAGGTGCAAACTGAAAGCCGGATGGCCGCGATTGTGGACGGCACCAACCTGGATGACTTATCCGACGATCGGCCCGGCCTGACGGCCGCCCGGGAATACGGCGTCCGGAGTCCTCTGGTGGAAGCAGAGCTGACGAAGGCTGAGGTGCGAGAGCTTGCCAGGCACCTCGGGCTCTCGAATTGGGCGAAACCCGCCGCCCCCTGTTTGTCGTCTCGAATCCCGCGTGGGATTCCCATTACGGTGGCGTCGTTGAGCCGAGTGGAGCGGGCTGAACAGTGGTTACGCGAAGAAGGATTCGGGCAGTTCCGTGTCCGCGCTCACGACAGCATGGCCCGGATCGAACTGGACGAGGCCGGGTTCGCACGATTGGGCGACCGCCATCGGCGACAGCGCCTTGTCGCAGCGCTCAAACAACTCGACTTTAAGACCGTGGCACTTGACTTGGAAGGCTACCGCCAGGGAGGCGGAAACTCGTAGGCGCAAACCGTTGGCGGGTAACGAAACCGCGACCACCCCGTTCACGTATTACTCTCGCCCACCGCACGCAACGCCTCATCGGCCAGCCGCCGATGATCGGCATCATTGAATGCGCGTCCCACGACTTTTTCAGCCACCGCCAAGGCGAGGTCCGTGGTGTGCGCACGGATATCCTGAATCGCCCGTCGACGCTCATGCTCGATCTCGCGGGTGGCATCGCCCTTGATCCGTTCGGCCTCCGCCATCATGCGCTGCTCGTTTTCTTCCATCAAGCGTTGGGCCCGGTCTTTGGCTTGGGTCAGCAGGGCTTCCGCTTCCTTTGACGCAGCCTGCAGCTTGGCCTCATAGTCCCGGAGCTTGCGCTCGGCTTCCGCTCGATTGCGCTCGGCCTGATCCAGGCTGTCCTTGATCTTGCGTTCCCGCGCTTCAAGCGCCTCCAGGATGGGCGGGAAGGCGAACTTGTACAGCACAAAGAAGAGGGTGGCAAAGGACACCACCTCCCAGAAGATCAACGAGGAAAAGAAATGCGAGTCAAATTGTGGCATGGCTTCAATCCAGGTTGAGGTCGAGGTTTAGGTGAAGCGAAGATTGGGCCCCTGGCCCTTCTCTGAGCCCGACGCTCGGCCTCAACCTGAACCTTCTTACTTCCGGAGACCCATGATGATGAACGCGATGACCAAGCCGTACAGCGCAATGGCCTCGACGAGCGCAAAGCCAATCCACATGTACTTCCCGACGCGCCCTTCGGCCTCCGGCTGTCGCGCGACCGCCTCAATCATCTTCCCGAAAATGTAACCGATTCCCACGCCGGCCCCGGCAAAGCCCGCGGCGGCCAATCCCATACCCAACAGTGCTGCGGCTGCTGAATCCATTGTGATCCTGTCCTCCCTTGTCTGTATGCGCCCCGACTAAGGCGCGTGCCCTTCACTTCCGTGCAAATGGAATGCATCTCCCAAATAGACACACGTCAAGACCGTAAATATATACGCCTGGATGAAGGCAATCCCGACCTCTAGGCCGTTCATGGCAATCGTGAAGGCAAAGGGTAACCAGCCGATCAAGAGCCCGCCACTGATGGCCAAACCGAACAGCACGCCAAGAATCGTATGCCCGGCAGTCATGTTGGCGAACAAACGGACCGCGAGCGACACCGGTCTGGCGACCTGGCTGACAAACTCGATCGGTACCATCAGGGGAATCAGCCACCAGGGGGTCCCCGGAGGGACCAGAATACCAGGAATGAACTTGACCCCATGGAGAAGCAGTCCCATCACAAGACTGAGTCCGTACACGGTCACGGCAAACACCGCTGTCACCACGATCTGGCTTGTCACGGTGTAGGTGCCGGGAATCAACCCGAGGAGATTACAGAAAAGAATGAAAAGAAACAGCGTGGCGATGAGAGGAAAAAACCGCATCCCCTCCTGCCCCATCGTATCCAAGATGATCCCGCGGATGAATTCGACCAGAAGTTCGCCGAGGCTCTGCAGTTTGTTCGGCACCAGCCGCCGCTGCCGACCCGCCGACACCAACAACCAGGCGACGAGGCCGACCACGATCCACATCATCACCACGGCCTTATTGATGGAGAGATCGAGGCCGAAGAGCGAAAACTGGATGAAGTTGTGGAGCTCAAACGGATGTAGGGGATTTTCCATACGTGACGAACGCCGACCGCTGGCTCATTAAGGACTGTGAAGACGACGGCCTTTCCCGCTCTCGGCCGGCTACTTCGTGCCGTCTGTTGACCATCGTTGGGCGAACCGATAGGCGTTCCGCACGCCCGCCATCGCGCCGACGACTAATCCGATAACCATGCCCCAAGGGCTCGAGGCAAAGAGGTAGGTATCAGCCAACCACCCCAGACCACCGCCCACAATCAGGGCTGCCAGCAGCTCGGTTCCGATCCGAACCGCCTGGCCCAGACCGGCATAGAAGGGGTCAGACGAGGGCGGCATGGTCTCGCACCGACACAGAGCATTTGCTACCGGGGCGCATTCAACCAAAGTACGCCCGTATTGTCAAGCCGATCGGCGTGCCGATCGGCGTGCCAACCCACCGTCCTGAACCGTTACAACTGGCGCAGGACAATTGGCGATCATGAAGCCCCTATGTTACAACGTCTCCATGGATCTCCACCCGCCTCGTGCCGGCTTTTTGGCGGATGAACGTCTCCAGCCGCTGATCCTGAGCCTCCCGGCACCGGATCCGGATGTCCTGACACTCTCCCGCCGCATCGCAGTTCCTGGGACTCCGTCATTTCTACTGGAAAGCGGCCGGGGCCCCGAGCACATTGCCCGCTACAGTTTCTTCGGCAGCGATCCTTACCTGGTGCTAACAGGATGGATGACCCGGTATGAGCTCCGCACGAAGGACCGTCGGGTCATGGTAGAGGGCTTTCCCTTCTCGGCGCTCACCGGTCTGTTGCGAAACGCACGGGCGGCGGCACCGGACGACCTTCCGCCCTTCCTCGGAGGCGCAGTGGGCTATTTCAGTTATGACGTCATCCGGTGGTTCGAACGGCTCCCCAATCTGGCGAACGATGATCTGCAGATTCCCGAACTCTTATTCGGCTTCTACGAACTGATGGCTGCCTATGACCACCGGACGAATGGGCTCCATCTCATCTATACGCCCTCCCCTGAACGATGGATGAGCGAACCGCGCGAGAAACTCTATCGCGAAGGGTGCGATCGACTCGCGGCGCTCCAGGCCCGAGTCACAGCATCCACACGTGTGTCTCCTATCGCGCCTGCTGCCGGACTGGAAATCTCCCCGGGGCTGTCGCGCGACGAGTACATCGCGCGGGTCCACCAGTGTCAGGACTACATCCGCGCCGGAGATATCTACCAGGCGAACCTGTCCCACCGGTTCATGGTCGACGCGCCGGCGGAGCCCCCTTCACCAGTGGAGCTCTACCGACGGCTTCGGCTTGTGAACCCCTCGCCGTTCAGCGGGCTTCTGTCCTTCGACGATCTGAGTCTGGTGAGCTGCTCACCCGAGCGTCTCGTCTCACTTCGTGGGAGGCAAACCACCACGCGTCCCATTGCCGGGACGAGACCGAGGGGACGCTCCTTTGATGACGACAGGCGACTGGCCGAGGAGCTGAGAGCCAATCCGAAAGAACGCGCCGAGCATCTGATGTTGGTCGACCTGGAACGGAACGATTTGGGGCGGGTCTGCCAATATGGGACTGTCCAGGTCGACGAGTTCATGGCCCTGGAAGGCTACTCCCACGTATCGCATCTCGTCTCGAACATCAGGGGCCGGCTGCGCGACGAGTACGACGGGTTCGATCTGTTCCGCGCGGTGTTCCCGGGAGGAACGATCACGGGGGTCCCCAAGATTCGCTGCATGGAGATTATCGAGGAATTGGAGCCGGTGAGACGCGGACCATACACCGGCTCGTTCGGCTATCTGAGTTGGACCGGGGATCTCGACCTCAACATTATCATCCGGACCCTGGTCTTAACCGGAAGCCGGGGTTACGTTCAGGTCGGCGCCGGCATTGTGGCTGATTCCGACCCTGGCCGCGAGTATGAGGAAACGTTGTACAAGGCCGAGGCGCTGATGCAAGCCCTCCGGAAGAATTGATTCATTTAGTGATTTTATGATTTCGTGATTTGGTGAGGTGAAGAAGAGAGTTGTCCAGGCTTCATTCTTCTAATTTCACCAAATCACACAATCACCAAATCGTACTTTCCGCCATGTGGATCTATCTCAACAACCGATTTGTGTCCCGGGACGAAGCTCGGGTCTCGATTTTCGACCACGGCTTTCTCTACGGCGACGGCGTGTACGAAACCCTGCGGGCCTACGGCGGACGGCTCTTCATGCTACGGCAGCACTTGGAGCGGCTTGAACGGTCGGCCCGGCTGATCGGGCTCGCCCTGCCGCTGACGATCTCCGACTGGCCGCCGCTGTTGGAAGAAGCCCTGCGCCGGAATGGACTCTCCGATGCTTACCTGCGCCTCACCATTTCGCGCGGGGAAGGGAGCATCGGCCTGGACCCGTCACTCTGCCCCACGCCCACCCTCGTGGTAATTGCGCAGCCGTTGCCGAACTATCCGCCCCACCTCTATGACGAAGGCGTCCGGCTCATCATCAGCCAGACCCGTCGAAATCTCGCCGAGGCACTGCCCCCGCACATCAAGTCGCTCAATTTCCTGAACAACATCCTGGCCAAACGCGAGGCGACTCTCGCCAAAGTCTTCGACGCCGTGATGCTCAATGCAACCGGTCATCTGGCCGAATGCACGACGAGCAACCTGTTTTTTGTCCGACATGGACGGCTCTGCACGCCGGCGGTCGGCTGCGGCATTCTCGATGGGATTACCCGGAACGTCGTGCTGCAACTGGCCCGAGCCCGGTATATCGAGACGGAAGAGGGCACCTACCCCCCGGCCGATGTGTTCGCGGCTGACGAGTGTTTTCTTACGAACACGACCATGGAGATCATGCCGGTTCGGAGCCTGAATGACCGTCCCATCGGCTCTGGAAAGCCCGGCCCACTCACACAGACTCTCCAGAGTGCCTTCCGCTCCAAGCTCCCGGACTTCCTGCAGAAGGCGCCCGGCCTGCTCGACTAGTTCCCCATCACGATCAAACCTGATCGCTCCTTTAGCCCGCATTATTCATGAAGCTTCGTGACGAAACTGCGGAGACGCCAAGCGAGACGGGCGCGTGGAGCCCCAAGAGGCCGAGACGTACTTGAAACAGTACGTTGAGACCGCGCGGGGCGAGCCCGCCCGCCTGGCCGTGAGGAAACCACGGCCAGGCTTGTCGCAGCGGCGTATCTGCAGTTGCAGTAGAAGCCTTCATGAATTATGCGGGTTAGGCTACGTCAATATATAACATTTACAACTAATGGACTTGTCTTGGCCGGATTGTGTAGTTCCATTCGCCGTGAAAGGCGCTTGGAGTCACGTTGACCGTCGCAAATGCTTCGTTGGACACTTTGCGTCCCACGGGATAGCGACGTCGGTCCAGGCGGCAGGTGACGCTCAGACCTTTCGCGGTGGTGGTGCCGGCTATCAATCGCACGACGGTTTCATAGTTGCGCAGTGATTCTCCGCGCCAGTTCGAGGAGATGAACGAAAACAGCCGATCCTCAACCTTGTTCCATTTGCTGGTGCCGGGAGGAAAGTG
>JACRLS010000184.1 GCA_016235225.1 Nitrospirota bacterium
CTGCCGAATCCCGGCCGAATCAGTCAGACCCAGCGGTGGTATTCGGTGGCCGCCGGGTGGACGAAAATGATCTCAGGGCTGACCGGCGACTTCCAGTGTCCGTGATTCTTCCTATTCCTCTTCAGGATTCACCGTATTCACGCGAAGCGGCCGGCAGGCGGCGAGCAGTTGCCGGTCCGAGCTCACCAGACTGATCCGAAGCGGACGCAGTTCCAAGGCCAGTCCCAGGTGGGTCAACTGGGGCGCTTTGAGATGCGGAAATTCCATTGCCAGCCGCTTGATCAGGACATAGGTGTGATGGGTCGGGGTCACATAGTGAAATCCGCCGCGCTCGGATTCCGATTCGAACTTGAACAGGACAGAATACCAGTCGTCACGGGTCAATTCGCCCTGCTTGGATTTGCGGGCCAGACAGGCGCAGAACTCCGCCAGGGCGGTGGTGCCGACAATGGCGCTATTCCCTCGTTTGGTGACCAGCTTGTTCACCACCTGTGTGCCGATCTCAGGGCTGTAGCGTTTCACGAGTGCCGTCGAGTCAAAGTAGTAGTAGGGCATCGGTCATTACCCCCGTCCCGCCAGAATGAATTCCGATAATGAATGCTCGAGCTTGGACAAGCGCTCCTGAATCTCATCCAGCGGAAGCTCCTCATACCCTTGACGCCGCAGGTCGGGGAGCAGGCTGCCGCCTCGGATGACGGACGTGTCCTGCTTGATCCGTTCCAGGACACGGTTCTTGGTGACGCGCCGCGAGCTGATCTTGATGCCCGACCCCTTCGTGGCGGCCGGCTCAATGGGCCGGCGTGGCTTCAAAATTTCTTTGCTCTTCTCTCCCATCGCTCTTCTCTCCTCCTTGATTTCGGGGACTGAACACTTACCGGGCGCCCGGTGACCCGTCTGATCGCGGGCAGGCCGCCGGCGGCGTGGTGGCTGGGGGGTCGCTGTCGCCGTAGACGTAATCGGCGAGCGTCTTCGACAGGTTGGCGGTGACTTCCTGCTGCATGACCCGGATGGCTTTCGCCGTCGCCTCGGCGTGCGTCAGGTGGCCTTCTTTACCCGCTCGCGAGACCGCGCCGACGACCCGCTGGGACTCGTTCTCGACAATGACGAAATCGCTGCACCATCGCACATACTTGAATTGCGGATCGGCGAGCTCCACCTTCCAGAGGCGAACCGTCCCGGTGACGGACAATTCAGCCGGACGATTCGGATCATCGCCGGCCCCCTTGGTGGTCACGGGGAGTCCTTCGCGGAGCAAGCCTTCCATGACCGCGCGCCGGACGGCCTCTTGTTGTTCGCCCGTGACGTCGACGCTGACCACAAAATTTCCGGCGAGAAATTGTTCGAGCTCCGTGGTCAGTTCCGGCACGCGGTAGGCCGCCGGGTTTCCTTGTCCGCTGTTGCGGATGACTCGAAGGTCCGCATTGGTGGCGTCTCGAAGCACCAACGTCTTGATCGCCCGGCGGAGGTTCCGGATCCGGTTCAGCTTGTTCGGCGCCTGACGGGCCTCCTGCACCTCGGTCTCCACCGTCCGGTCGAATTCCGCCAGCCGTTCCTGCACGGCGGCCGCGGCCTGGGCGCGATGCATCCCGGCCAGGGCATAGTGTGTCCCGGATGCGCGGTCCATCCAGCGATCGAGGACGCGCACGTTTTCGATCACCTTGTCAGTGGAGACCTTCGTGACTTGATCCAGGGTCAGGCGACGCTCCGACTTGGCCCCGGTCCGGTTCTCGACGAGGAGAAACGATTCCCAATCGCGGGATTGGGCGGAGACCTCGGCTTTGAAAATCTTGGCGACGGCCGCGTAGGCATTCTCGGAGGCCGACGTCGCATTGTCGGCTCGCCCGACACCGACGAGGTACTGCTCGGTCGGGTACTCCTTGCTGCTGCCGTCGATCCAGACGGGTGGGGAGGATTTGCCGAACCAGCTGCAGCCGGGTGCAGTCACGAGGCACAGGATCAAGCAGAACCCCGGCAAGTCCGATCTCATCCGTCGTGCGGTCGTCATCGTTAGAACATCACCCGTTCGGTCAGCAGTCGAGTCTCCCCCGCCTTCAAGGACATTGTTCTGGAGACTTCGGGCCCGGCTGTGCCTCCCAGTCGGCTGGCCGCGCGATAGCGCAGATCGTACTCGCCCGGTTGGACCCAGAGCCGGGCGATGTGAATCTCGTCCGGCAAGGTCCGCCAGCTTCGTTTGTCGGCTTCCTCAGTCCCGATCGCCAGGGCTTTCGCGAGGCCGCCGGCCAGAATGCCGATCAGCGGGCTCGCATCTTTCCCGGCCGCCGCCTGCGCGCCGCGCCCAATCCCTTCTGCCATGGTGAACTTGATGGCTGCGCGCGCCACCGATTTCACTGCGATGCCCGGCAGGCGTTCCTCCAGCCGCTTTTCCGCCGCGCTGGTCAGGTTGTGTGCCAGTTCCGTCCGTCCCCGGTAGGTGCTGCCGGTCGTGGAGGTCATGGCGATGTCCCCAAACTGCACTTGGCTCTTCTGAGAGACGAGCCGGGGCAAGGCCACACGGACGACGCGACCGTTCAGTCCATACAGCAGGCTCTCAGCGCCACGCGCCTCCTGGCTCTGATGATTCCCGCGGCCGAATTGCTTGGTCAGCAACACGAGGTTCAAGGCGTCCAGGCTGATCGGCAGATCGATGAACATGTCCTCCTTGCGAGGGGCGCGCCCATTATAACTAATCAGGACGACTTGAGCGAGTTGCTCTGACTCTGCCGGGGGTTGCCACTCGAGATCAGCGAATGTCTGCTTGTACTCCTGATGTTCCGAGGACAGATGAAGGCTGTCGGTGATCCGCAAGAGGTCGCGGCGCAGCTCGGAAGGCACCGGAGTCCGCGACCAGGCGCGGGATTGGCCGAAGGCCTCGTAGGCTCGACGATAGGCCACGAAGGCATTGTTCAGGTCCCCCGCGATCTCGTACAGGATGCCGCTGAGATAGCGGGCGAAGCCGTCGTCCTTGTATGAGGACTTGGAGTCGGCATCCGCCAGCACGTTGAGACGGTGATCGATCCGTCGGGCCTCGACCAACGCCTCATTCCATTGGCCCAACCCGGCATAGTTCAGGGCCTTGACGACGTTGATCATGACCTGTTCGAACGGCTCGCCTTCGAACGGCAGTTCGGTATCGTTCAGCAGGAAGGCTTTGGCCTCGGTGCGGACGGTCCTCGTGTAGAGGCGCTCGATTTCGTCGTCGGCCTGTTCGAGGATTGCATTGCTGGGCTGGTACTGTTCGGACAGGTGGAGCGTCATGCCGCGATCCATCATATACAGCAGCCGGCTCTTGGACCCGTATTCCTTTTGAGATTGTTCGATGATCGCATCGGCGGCTTTCGGGTCCCCAGCCTGCAAACTCTGCTCGACCAGGTGATACCGCTGGCTGGGGGAGGCGCAGCCCGCCAGGAGGAACAGGGTGAGCCCGATGGCAACGAGGCCGACGCGGGGACGGATGGGACGCGGTCCTGGCTCAAGGGCGAGTGCGGTCATGTACGACGACCGCAGCGGAGGTGCGGCAGCGTGGTTCACACGTCCACGCCGCGTTAAAAGATCGTCTTCTTCTTTTCAATGACTTTCTTGATCTTCTTTTGGCCGAACCACGACTTCACGTTGCTTTCCAGGTCCACCATTTCGAGATCCACTTGGTACAGCACCGCCTTTGTCCCGCTGGCTTCGTCGAGGATCGTCGAGATGTAGCCACGCAGCAGGTAGTCCGCGCCCGTTTCCTTGCCCGGCGCTTTTTGGGTCTCCTCCCGCGCAAAGGTGGCTTGCTCTTTCCGTTCCTCGCGGACTTCCTCGCGCTCGCCTTTACCAGCCACGAAGGTGACCTTCTGCGAATTGGTCAGCTCACGGGACAGATCGGTGACGAAGGTCTGCACATTGATATGTTCGTGGCTGCGGTTCAGGATTGTGCCGACCACGACGACCGGCTGCCGGCTCTTGTTGCGGGAGAAATTCTCCAGCCAGGGACTGGAGAGGGACTGCTTGATCATTTCTTCGGCGACCTGGCGGGAGTCGGTGTCGTTCCAGCGGCCGCTGAGGTCGGTGACGACCGACTCATCCACGCGGGTGACTTTGGTCCCGGAGGCACAGCCCGTGAGCCAGAGGCCGGTGCAGAAGAACAACGGTAGAACAACGGGAAGAGCGCTGAGCGCTGAACGTCCCTCGACGTGGCTCGGGACCCTGAGCCTGTCGAAGGGCTGAACGCTGAAGCGCAGAGAGAATCGGTGTCTATTCATCGTTCATCATTCCTCGTTCACCGTTTGCTACTTGGCCGCCTGTTTCGCCTCTTCCTTGTCCAATCGTTCAAAGAGACGATCCGCGTTCTTCCGGACGAAGTCGCGAACTTCCTTGTTGAGTTCCTTCGACTGCTCCATCGCCGATTTCATCTCATTGAAATCGAGCTTGGTCAGGACATAGTAGGTGCCGGACTTGTCGTCCATCCACCGCTCAATCGGGCGAACGCCGTTGAGCGTGGTCGCCGTAAAGGTCTTGATCGCCCGCTCAATGTTCTGTTCTTCCGTGGATTTGGTGAAGTCGGCGGCGTTGGTGGAGGCCGCGTAGTCGCGCATCAGGTAGGCCGTGTAGGTTTCAAAGTTCTTGGCCACTTCGGCCCGCGCACGGTTTTCCGCCGTGTCCCAGGCCAGGGACTCATTCTTGACGCCGCTCACGGAACCCACGCCATAGAAGGCCTTCTGGTTGTCTTCGTTGTAGACCCCCGATCCCTTTTTGACCCACTTGGGTGGGCCACCGCAGGCGGCCAGACTCAGCATGATCACTGTCGCCATGCCGAGGGTGAAGAACCTGCCAAGACGGGATGCTTCTGTGACCATGGTGTTCCTCCTTCTACGAGATTCGGGTGCCCGGGGAACCGCGTTGTCCCCGAAATCCCGCCGGATTTTGCGACGATCCGGTTCCAAAAAACGTTGGTTGAATGCTAACATGCGACCCTACATGTGTCAACGTAACCGGGGCCCGGAGGTTGACAGAAAACCATCGCACAGAGGCTCTGGCGGGTATCTGTTCGTTACGATCGGGGAGGTACGACATGGCAAACGTGACGATTCAAGACGGCATCATTCAGATTCGGGAATTAGATGTGCAGGATTTCAAGGCGGCTGGGGTCTTGGCGGCCTACCCCGAATCGCGATGGCCGGAAATGACCAGACGAGCGATCAAGATCGGATTGGGGTACCTCAAGGGAGGGGAAAAGGATTAAGGTTTAGGTTGAGGCTGAGCTCACGGATTCGCTCCGGTGCTAAACCTTAGCCTCAGCCTTCATTCAGTTTACTTCGGGGAAGCAGCGGCCTGGTCGAGGAATGCCTTGGCGCGCGGGTCGCCGCCGCCCGCTTTGATGTACTTCTCGTAGGACTCCGCGGCCTTCGTCTTATCCTTCAGGTCGAGGGCGTAGAGGTCGCCGAGCGACAGGTGCACCTCCGGATACGCCGGATTCACCACCAGCGCTTGAAGAAAACTCTTCTCGGCGTCGGCGAATTGTCCTTTTCGCTGACGAACCAGCCCCAAGGTGTAATGGGAGTCGGCATTCTGCGGGGCGTGCGTCACAGCCAACTCGCCGGCGCGCAGCGCGGCATCAATATCCTGAATGTATTCGAGAAATACATAGCTCTTCAGGACGTGCGCGTCGCCATAGGCGGGGTTGTGCTCGAGGGCTTTATCCAGGAGTTCAATGGCCTCGCTGGGAGGACGCTGCTTCTGGAGTATGGCGAAGGCTTCCTCATACTCTTCCTTCGCGGCCGCCAGGCGTTCGGCGTCGGTCTTCGGTCGGCGCACCTTGAAGCGGTGTTTTTGCCCCTCGATAAAGATCGTGTCGCCGTCGCCTTCGAGTCGAGCGAACTGCGGATGCTGCTGGTCGCCGCTCCGTTCCTGAACGACTCGGGAGACGTAGGCCCCGAGTTCACTGGCCGCGAGCCAGCCGTTCTTGTTTTCATCCGCGGCGCCCTGGAGTCCATCGAGCAATGCCACCGTAAAGACGCCACGGCCGTCTTTCTGTTGA
>JACRLS010000185.1 GCA_016235225.1 Nitrospirota bacterium
CCGCAATCTTCACGGGGACCCCGGGTCCCAGAAGCCACTGGATGCCTTCGAGCAGACAACGGAGGACTTCGCGGTACGACGACTGCATGTACAAGGTCAGGGCAATGACGTAGTAGACGACGACATGGGCCGGAAGATCCCGTTGCCGGATGCTGGCTTTGCCGGTCGTGCCCAAGATGGCCTCTATCCTGGTGATCGGAAATGTCTTGCTCAGAACACCCAGGCTCATGTAATCGGTGATGCGCGTCCCACAGGGAAGCTCGGCAACGGTTCGTGCCATACGCGGTCCTCCTGTCGAAATTTGCAACAGGATACCACAGCGTGGCAGTTAAGTGAACAGTATTGGGGCTAAGAGAGAGGTCTGTGGCCGATCCTCGTTCCACAATACAGAGGCATGTTGCAGTCGTCGGCGGGGGGATCACTGGTTTGACCGCTGCCTGGACGCTCACGGAAGAGGCGCGTGTCGCCGGCGTGCCGCTGGCTTGCACCCTCATCGAGGAGTCGCCGGCGTGGGGCGGCAAGATACGAACCCGCCGGGTGGGTGATCTGGTCGTAGAGGCAGGGCCCGATTCCTTTCTCTCTCAAAAACCCTGGGGACTGCAGCTCTGTGACCGCCTCGGGTTGACCCCTCGGATTATCCACACGAACGAGTTCCAGAAGAAGACCTTCGTGTACTCTCGCGGACGGCTCCGGGAGTTGCCCGAAGGACTGGCCGTGATCGTCCCGACCAAGATCGCGCCATTCATGAAGAGCGGGATTGTATCCTGGCCGGGCGTGGCCCGCATGGGCTTGGATCTGCTGCTGCCAAGACGCCACGCCGGCGGCGACGAATCGCTGGCGTCGTTTTTTACCAGACGGTTGGGACAGGAAGCCTTCGACCGCGTCGTCGAGCCCTTGATGGCAGGCATCTATGCGGGAGACGGGCGGCAACTGAGCTTGCGCGCCACGTTCCCTCGGTTTCTCGACCTTGAGCGCGAGCACGGGAGTCTGATCAGAGGCATGCTGCGGGAGCGAGCCAAGACACAGACCGGGGCCAAGACGGCCGCCGGCTCCCATACGATGTTCGTGACATTGAAGGGGGGGCTATGCGAACTGGTCGATACGTTGGTCACGCGACTTGAGACCGCCGGAGTGCGGCTGAGAGCAGGGATCCGTGTGGATTCCCTCCGAGTCCGCTCGAAAGGCCCCGCCCGCTGGGCGTACGAGCTGAGCCTGGATGATGGAGCCTCGTTGGCGGTTGATGCGGTCGTGCTCGCCACCCCGACCTTCGTGACGGCCGGTCTGGTCCGAGGCGTGAGCCCCGAGGCGGCTGAACTGTTGGGCATGATTCCGTATGCGACCACCGCAACGATCTCGTTGGCCTACGAGGCGGATCACGTGGCCCGCTGGGTGCAGGGGTTTGGATTCGTGGTGCCCCGCGTGGAACAACGCGCCTTGCTGGCGGCGACCTGGACCTCGTCCAAATGGCCCGATCGAGCCGCTCCCCAACACACCCTCGTCCGATGTTATCTCGGCGGGGTCGGACGTGAGCAGGTGATCACGGGCGACGATGCCTCACTGATTCGTCTGGCACGGGAAGAACTCAGAGCCATCGCCGGACTGACCGCAGAGCCCTGGTATGGTGAGGTGAACCGATGGGACCGCGGCATGCCCCAATATACGGTCGGTCACGTCGCCCGTCTGGAGGAAGTCACGCGGCAACTGAGCCGATTCACTGGGTTGTATGTGGCCGGGGCGGGCTATCGTGGCATCGGCATTCCCGACTGCATTCGAGACGGGAGCGAGGCAGCGAAGGCGGCGTTCCGCGCCGTCATGGAAACCGGACAGGCAGCCTGACCCGCCTGTTCTCAACGGAGTCGACCGGGGCTTGCGAATGTCCCGAGGGTGTTCCTATAGTAGAAATAGTATGGCTGGAGGGCAGGAACGGAAGGACCGGGCTGCCTCCGGGTCCTGGATTGCGAGGGTAACGGATGGCTGATCCCTTTTCCATTCTCAATGTGAGTGGGCCCTATCGCGAGCCGCGCGAGCCGGTGCTCTCGTATGACTATTCCGTTCAACGGCCGACCTGGCCGACTCCCCACAGCGTCCGCATCAAAATCGGGATTCCGGACGAGATGGACTGTTTTAAAGTGAAAATCTTGAACGTCAGCGGAGGCAGTCCCGGGCAGCAGCTGAAGCTGTCGCAGGTCCTCAGCCGGAAACTCGCCGATCGGAAACTCGACATCGCGAACGCAGAAGGCCTCTTCTCTACACGGCTCGACGTCATGGTCCCACCGTTTACCGGTCCCCTGGCCTATCTCTTCCCTCAGCTAGAACGCTGGATGCACGAGGTGTCCTCCACCGTTCGTAAAGAAATCCAGGACACGATCGGCATCTAGCCAAACGCCTTTTCATCCCTGTTGGGAGCCATTCCAGCCTGGATTTGTTCCACGCTGGATCAACGAATTTTCCCACCCACAGAATCTGGGGATAAATCTGGGGATAAGGCAGGTCTTTAAGAAAAACGGCCTCTCCAGGGGCGGCCGTGACCAACCTGCTTAAGTTTTAGTCATTGTGGTACGTAGGGAGCAATCCCCCATATCTTGTGGACTACGTGGTTCTGGGTAAGAATTTCCTACCCGCCCCGACGGGCTGAGTATTACCTGTGTACGAAGGCAGGGCAATTCCTGACGAAAGATTACGTAGCGGGAACTATTCATGAAGCTTTACGTCCGTAGCGTGGTGGTCCGCGTGGACTTAGGCCTGGCGGGGATCTCGCGCCCGCGGGGGACGCTTCGATACGGTCTTCCGGCAGTCCTGCGGCCTAAAAAATTGAACGATATTGTTTCGAGTGGACGCCCGACTCATCCGCAAAGCCGAGCGAGGCCTTGTCGGGATGGCTGGTGTCATGGAGGTCGACGCGGTAGAAGCCGCGGACCCGTTCCATCGCGTCCTCAAACGGAATGGCCTGAGGATACAAATCGCCGGGCGCGTGGGCGCCGCGCGCCAGGACGCGGACGGCTTCCGCGGTGGCGTAGGCCGGATCGGAGAAGACGTAGATCTCGGCCACGGCATGCGCGCCGAGTTTGTGTCCCGGAGTGGTCGGCGGGATGTGCTCGCCGATGGTGTTGTTGAGGCGGGATGTCCGTAGTCGCTTGAGGAGGCCGGCCACCTGACTGTCCGTAGCTTGCGGGGGAACGACCAGGCTGACGGCATTGACGTCCGGGAGAGTGGTCTTCACCATGAACATGACGGGTGAGGTGTCCGACTCATCGACAATGAGGGAGGAAGCCTTCTCAGGATTGACGGGCACGGTCCCCGGCTTGTCCTTCGAGCTGGGCACGTAGAGGGCCAGCAGGAGCCAGAGCGCGCCAATGACGATCAGGACCGCCAGCAGCGGATGGGTGCCCGCCCGTTTTCCTTCTTCGTAGTCGGCCATCAGGGGACCTTGGATCTTGTTTCGCGGCGTTTGGCCGCGGTCCACAAGGCGTCCATTTCATCAAGGGAAAGTGTCTCCAGGGCGCGGTTTGACCGTGCGGCTTCCTGTTCGATGAAATGAAACCGATCCGTAAAGCGGTCCACAGCGCAACGCAACGAATCCTCGGGGTTCACCCGCAGCCGACGCGCCACATTCACCAGAGAAAACAGGATGTCGCCGAACTCGGCTTCGATCGCGTTCTGCTGAGACTTCTGACGATCCTGGGTAGAGTCGGGCTGATCGGCCGGGGCTGAGGCGGCGGCCCGGAGCTCCGCCACTTCTTCGAGGACCTTGTCGAAGACCTGTTCCTGTCCGGATGGGGTCTGCGGCCAGTCGAAGCCGACGCGTGAGGCTCGGGCCTGGACTTGATAGGCGCGGAGCAATGCGGGAAGCGTTTTGGGAACTCCGTCCAGGACGGACTCCCGTCGTCCGGCGTCCTGCCGTTCCTGCCGTTTGATTTCCTCCCATCGGTGAAGGACCTGTTCGGCGCCCAGCCCCTGACCGTCCGTCACGGGTTTCTCAAAGACGTGGGGATGCCGTCGAACCAGTTTCCTGGCCAACTGTTCGGTCACATCGTCGATGGTAAACGTATGGGTTTCCGCGCCGATCTGCGCATGGAAGATAATTTGTAAGAGCAGGTCGCCCAGCTCCTCGGTCAGCTTCGTGGGGTCGCCGTGGTCGATGGCCTCGAGCACTTCATAGGTCTCTTCCAGGAGGTAGGGCTTGAGCGACTCATGGCTCTGCTTCCGATCCCAGGGACAGCCGCCCGGGGCCCGCAGGGTGGCTATCAGGCTCAGGAGGTTGTCAAAGCGGTCTGACATTGGGGGTCCGTGGACAGTCGTCGCATGGTTATATACCGTTTCCGCCGTCGGCTTCAATCAGACCTGTTCTTGCGGGAGTCAGGAAACCTATGGTACCGTACGCAACAGTACGGTACGACTCTTCTTCTGTGGAGGCGCAGGCGATGGACGGGCAAGGCGAGGGATTTGTCGTACGCGATCGTCGTGGACGAGGGGACGAGAGTCAGGCGGAGCCGACAGGCAAGAAGGGATCCTCTTCACCGGAGATCACCCAACCCGGTGGGTCCGCCGGAGCTCCCGGCCTCCATGAGCCGGCTCCCGAGGTGACGTTCTCCTCATTCGTGTTTTCCCTCGGAACGTCCGCCCTGATGCTTATGGGGGAGCAGCTCGATCCCCACCAGCCTGGGATGACGGTCAATCTGTCTCAGGCCAAGGAAATGATCGATATCCTCTCAGTGTTGGAAGCCAAAACCCAAGGGAATCTGTCGTCCGAGGAGCAATCCGTTCTCACCGATATGCTCTATGCCCTGCGGATGAAATATGTGGATCTGGCGTCCGGCAAGCACGCGGCTCCATCTCCTTGAATCGGGACAAGCGGAGGGGCCGCTCCCGTCTCCGCATACGTTGAGTTCCTTCCTCAATCCGGTGCGCACCGTTCCGGGGACGGCTCGTTCCGGGAATCTCGGTGTGCGGTCTTCTCGGTCGTCTATGGCTTTCCCGAAACAACGTCCCATTCAGTGGCCCCTGGGCCTGCTCCTTCACTCCGGCGCCGCGCCTCTCCTAACTGTCGCCGCAGACGGGCGTCATGGGGCAGGTCCCGCGCCTGCTGAAACACAGCCTGCCGGTGGACAGGGATGGGACGCGCTGGAGAGGGGACGGTATCAGGAGTCGATCCGTCTCTTCGCGGAGGCCACGAATCAGCATCCGAACGACCCCATCATGTGGGTCGGGCTGGCGCTCAGCGAGCGAGGCTTGCAGCAAGACCAGCGAGCCATTCGCTCCCTGGCGACGGCGATTGACCGGGCTCCTCATATGACGCAGGCGCATCATCTGTTGGCCCGCCTCCATGCCGAGCGTGATGAGCAGGGGGCGGCGATCGGTCACTACGAAGAGGCGCTGCGGCAGGATCCCAACAACGTCCGGCTCCAATCTGAATATCGGCAGGTGCAGGGGGCGATGCGCGAGGAACAGGGGTTCAGCCGGGTTGCCGATCGGCATGTGGTGGTGAAGTTCGCCGAGCCGTCGGATCGGGACCGGGGCAGCCGGTTGGCCGCCCATCTGGAAGAGGTCTGTGACGCCATTGGCCGTGAGCTCGGGTCTGTGCCGGTGACGCCGGTTGTGGCAGTCCTGCACAGTCACAAGTCGGCGTCGGAGCCCGTCTGGGCGGCGGGGATCTTTGACGGCCGGATCCATGTGACCCGCGCGCAGCTCGACGCGGGGGGAAGCCGGTTTCAGACCTATCTGCGACATGAGTATACCCATGCCCTGGTGCACCGGCTCAGTCAAGGACGCGCGCCGACCTGGCTCGATGAAGGCCTGGCTCAGTATTTGGAGCGGCCCGTGGCGGAGCGTTCGGAGGGGCTTCCGGTTCGTGGAGAAGAGGGGCCCATCCTGTTGGAATCGCTGCAGGGAGACTTCGTCGGACTCCCACGAGCTGAAGCGGAGCGGAAGTACGCCGACAGCCTCCGCGCCACCCAGGTGATGATCGCCCGGCATGGCCTGTCAGGGGTGAGGCGGTGGCTGGAAACGATCGCCGTCTCGAAAGACCTTGCACAGGCCTACAAACACGTGTTTCATACAGGGTATCCGATTGTCGTGACGCGATGAAAGCCAAGGCGATACCAGAACAGAAGCAGGTGGACGAGCGCCCTCGACTAGACGAGGAGTTCTCGGGGGAGCCCGAACGGCGCCCTCCGAACCTGCGACCGGTTTGGATCGTCCTCCTGCTCCTCCTCCCGTGCCTCGCGCTGACCGTCTACTACACTCAGTATGGCCTACCGCGTGGCGATGCGGATGCGCTGATTCCCGGACCCAGCTACGCGTTTGTCCTGTTGCTGCTGAATCTCGATTTGATCGGGCTCGTCGTCTTGACCCTGTTGCTGTCGCGCAGCTTGATCAAAGCCTACTTCGAACGCCGTCATCGGATGGCCGGATCGGGATTTCGGACCAAACTGGTGGCGGCCTTCATCGGGTTCTCGCTGATCCCCACCCTGTTGCTGGCCTTCGTGGCGAGCGGGCTGGTGAACAAGGCGGTGGATGTCTGGTTCAACGATCAGATCGAGCAGGTGCTGAACGACGCCCAGGAGGTTGCGCGCATACACCATGAAAACCGCGTGACGCTGGCGCTCAACAGCGCGCGGGCCATCAGTCGCGAAATTTTCAGGGAGGATCTGCTGGCGCCGGTTCAACGCGATCTGCTGGCGGCGGCCATGGCGCGTAAACGCGCCGAGCACAACCTCACGGGGGTCGAGATTTTTTCCGCGAAGATGGACACCCTGGCGAAATCGATGGCCCCGGATGTGCCCTCAGTGGTGCTGGCCCTGCCGAGCGGCCAGTTGGTGCTCCAGATCGTGCAGCACAACCAGGAATTGACGTCCGTACAGGAGGCCGAGAGCGGGAGGTTGGTCCGGGCCGGTGTGCCGATTCCGTCCAATATGCGACAGGGCGCCGTGGACGGTGTCGTGGTCGTCGACGAGTACGTCTCCGAGTCCTTGCTGAGCAAGCTGGACGGGATTGCCGCCCAGTACGCGGAGTATCGACAAATTAAGCAGATGCGGGCGCCGATCAAAGCCGGCGCCTATCTCTTTGTGGCGGTCATCACGGTGTTGATTCTCTTCGGAGCGACCTGGTTCGGGTTTTACGTTGCGCGCAGGATCACGGTCCCAATTCAGCGCCTGGCGGAAGCCACGGAGCGGATTGCCCACGGAGATCTCGGTGTGCGCATCAAAGTGAAGGCGACGGATGAGATCGGCACCTTGGTGGACTCGTTCAATCGGATGA
>JACRLS010000186.1 GCA_016235225.1 Nitrospirota bacterium
GAAGGCGAGATCCCGTTTCGTGGTCGAACAAGGTTTCTGTCTTTGCCATATCTGTTAACAAGCTTAACAGATAAGATCTTGTCCCGCAAATTGGTGAGGCGCCTGTCCTCTGGCCCTTCAAGCAGGCAACCAGCGTCCCTCTAAGGAATGTTAGCCTTCGTTGCGGGCAGGGTGAGATCTGTTTGCGGTCAGTCTTCCTCGGTATTGTCGATGGATTGCACGGTTACTGCTTCCAGCAGGGCAAGCGGCAATGATGTGCAGGACAAGCTTGGAAGGGTTCTTCTCTCAGCCCTTACCTCTGGGCCACCAGAGCAATCCCCTCGAATTTAACTCGAAGCTGAGCCATCCATGACGGAGGGAATGCCAGGCCGAGAAATCCAGGGAATGTTGGCTCGATCAAGCGGAAGCGCTCCCATTCGTATGCCAAATTGCTTTCCGAGGTTGAGGCCAGGCCGTTCCACAGCATAGAACATCACCAGGGCAAGCCCTGCGGCGAACACGATGGAAACGCAGCCGAGTGTCAGGTCAACGAGAAGCGGCCAGTTGACGAGAATCTGAGTGGGGAGCCAGTGCAGAGTTACCCTCCCGAAGACATAAAGAATAGGAAAATGGAGCAGGTAAAAACTGAAGGACACTTTGCCCAGAAGATGAATCGGTCTGGCCAGCAGAATGGCTCGGACAGATGGAAGGGGGGACTCGAACACCACGGTAAGGCACCATGCCGCGCCGACAGCTTCGTACAAGACACGACAAGGAACAGTCGAAGCCAAGTGGGCGGCCGTCACTAACATGATCCAACCTGGGACCAGTGTAAGACTAGGCAGTACCGGATGACAGCGATAAAGCGTCCCCACGACCCACCCGATCTGCGGTATGAGGCTGCCAAGATAGAATGACAGGGCAAAAACTCCAATGAGCGGGCCGCCATTCCAATGTGATGAGACCCAGGCAATCGCGAGAAGCAGAGTTACATCGGTGAGAGCTGAAGGTACGGCTCGACGGATTCCCCACCAACACACAATCAGGAGAGCCGCAAAGAACTCAACCTGTAACGTCCATCCCACGGAATTGAGAGTGACACTCGCCAAGGCGAGATTACGTGCCCAGGTCTCTAGGGTCCATGCCTCCTGGTAGTGCGACCGGAACCATGATGAGTCCTGGGGGGAGGGACCAAATTGCAGAACAAGCGGGATCGTCGCGCCGACGACAGCAAGTGAGACGAGCCAGGGAGGATAGAGCCGAATGATGCGCCGGATGAAAAACCACCAGGCAACTGACGGCCACCGGCCAGTTGTGCGGTTCAGCGATAAGGTCAAGACCAGCCCGCTGAGCACGAAGAACAAGGAAACGGCAGCGGTTCCGTTCGCTGGAAACAGGACCGTCTTCGCTATAACCGCCTGGAGGCCTGGCAGGTCAAGGAATGCAGTGGTCCAGAGATTGGTGACGCCGTCGATCTGGAGCACGATGACGGTGTGCCCTATCGCCACCATCAATGCAGCCAGACCTCGCACACTATCCAGGCAGGTATATGGAACACCCCTTCCCTCGTCTGAGTCCGCTATCGGCTCTCGGCTGAATTCCATTTGCTTCTCAGCGAAATCGAGCTAATGTCCATCTTAGGAGAGCTTCCGTCATTGTTCCAACAAGCTTTACAAACGTGTGCGGCCAGCAACGGCGAAGGGTGAGGGTAGGACGCGACAGAATACCCCGTAACCGAAGCTGTGAGGCCAACGACGGATGCAAAACCTGCCCTCCACCATTCTACTCGCGGGGGAATCACTCGATGAGTGATTCCCCCATCTCGCTCATGGCGGGCCATCCTGGGAATTGCTCGGCGCATCACTTCGCGAGTCGAATGGTGCCCCGAGCCTCGTCGAGGGGCTATTGCGTTCCGTGTTCGCGTCAGCGAAGGCTGCCCACCATAGCTTGAGCGAAGGGGGCAATTCTCCGCTGCCGCTTCGGCTGGCAGGCCAGGAGAAGCCCGAGCGACGGCTGTCCGCTGAAGCGATAGCGGAGGCGGGCTATCGGCCTTGATTCCAACGCGTCAAAGAGGATTCCCACTCCTCCCTGGTCAGAATCCCTTTTTCTATCAAGACCTGAATCAGCACTTCCAGCGAGGCCGAGGCGCCCGGGCGTCGTTCGCCCAAGATGCGGAAGGATGGGGGAAAGGCCGCCGTGTACTCCGGATTCTTGAACCGAACGAGCACCGGCTCGCTGGTGCTACGGGGGAGCAGTTCGGGGCCCTGGCTGGCCGGGAGCCGAAAGAAGGCACGGCCGTCCGACGTCGTGCCGTCCTTGTCCAAGACTTCGATCCTGGTCACCAGCCGGTCTCCCTTCAACGGATCCCGGTCTGCTCCCGCCAGATTGCTCAAGCTGTCGAGCACGATGATTAAGGACGAGGTCGGGATGGCGTCGGCCGAGTCGTTCCGAACCCGCACTTCGTAGCGAATTTCGTTCGAGAAGTTATCACGGTCGAGGGGCTTCACAAGCGGGGTGACCGTTCCCGCGAGATCCACGACCCCGTCGGCCGCCACGGCATAGTGCGAGCCGACGATCAGAGCCATCGTGAGGACGGCGACGATGAACCTGATCCCCATCATGCTGTGAGCTTTCCGCGAACCAGATCGCTGATCACCTTGCCGTCCACGGTCTGACCGGCCAGGCGCGCCATGACGGCCTTCATGACATTCCCCATGTCTTTGGGGCTCGTGGCGCCGGTTTCGGCGATCACCGCCTCGACCAGCTTACGGACCTCATCTTGGGAGAGGGCCTTGGGGAGATAGGTTTCGATGATCGCAATCTCTTTGAGCTCCTTGTCGGCCAAGTCCGGCCGTTGCCCCTTCTGGAATTGTTCCACCGCTTCCTTCCGCTGTTTCACCAGGCCGACCAGCACTCTGGCGCTCTCCGCATCATCGAGCGTGCCCTTGAGTTCGATCTCTCGATTCATCAAGGCGGCTTTGGCCATACGGATCACATCGAGCCGAAGTTGATCCTTGGCTTTCATCGTGGTCTTGATATCCTCTGCCAGCCGGTCAATCAAGGACATGAACGCTCCTTCCTGGTCGGGACGCCTCAGCATTGAAGGGGAATGGCGCGAGCATAGTGTCGATGTGGGGGGCAGTCAAGTCAGTCCTCTCGAAGTGTCATCTCGAAGCGCGTCGGTTTGTTGAAGGTTTCGGCCGGTAGTCTTTGGATGGCATTACGCGTTATGATAAAAGTGTTGATGGTTCAGTAAGCCGATGGCCTCAGCGACCCTGCTACGGAGGATGCGACATGAACCCTGTCGTACGAGCCAGCCCCCTTCTGCTCCTCTTCTGCGGACCTCTGCTGGT
>JACRLS010000187.1 GCA_016235225.1 Nitrospirota bacterium
AATCCCAACGTGAGCTTGAACAGCACGAGATCAAGGGACAGTGGGGGATTGATGCCTGGGGTCAAGGCCGTCGCGAAGAAACTCTGAATCGCTCCCTGAGGGGCCATCACGCGCAAGATCTCGCCCAGGACACCACCCAGCAAACCACCGACGATAATGAACAACAACATGATCCAGGGGGATTTCCGCACTGACGACCTCCCTTCGACCGATGGGCTCTAAGGATTGAATGGAAAGCAGTACGTACCGTATAGAACCTTAGCCAAAGTATGCCACTATGTCAAGGAAAGGGTGGAGTCTTGAGCCTCATCCGACGGAGGAAAGCGGCAAGATGGGCTTCGTGAGATCAAGGACGATTCCTGGTGCGATGATGAGCCTGATCCTGCTCGTGGGTGGCTGTCAGACTTCGCCGGAGGGCCGTCCGGCATCTGTCGAATGCTCGGACATCGAAGGTCGCGTGAATCTGTCCCAACCGATTGACACGCTCAACCTCATCTCGGCTGCCTTTGTGCACCGGTGCTTTGATCTCGTCATAGGGGTAGGAGCACAGGCTAGAGAGAAGTACCGGCATAAGACGTTCACTTTGTTGAAGGAAACGGCCAGTGTGTTTGTGCCTGATGGAAACCTCACCGACTACGTCTTGGAAAGCTATGAACGAGGCTTTCTGAGCGTGCTGATGGCTGCCAGCTATTTCAAACGGGACGAATTGGCGGAAGCCAAGGTGGAATTACGTCGGCTGGACCATGAGGTGTTTGCGCCACTCTATAATTTTGGTGAAGATCCTATCAATGTTCTGTTGTCTGCCGTCTTGTGGGAGCGGCTAGGCGATCAACAAGAGGCGCGTGTGGACTGGCTACGGCTTCAGGATCTCCCGAATTTCTTGAGAGACCTTGATCCCTCGATCCGTTCCTTCGCCGGCCTTCAGATTGAGCGGATTGATGCGTCCCTGGTACCGAGGCATGAGTGGCGCGTCTATGGCCTGGGAGCGTTCCCCAAGGTGACGTGGCATCTTCGGTTTTTTGGCTCACAGAGTGGCTACTTTGCAGTCAGGCCCATGGAGGAGTTCCCGGCCATCTGCGTCTCTGATACCGGTGTTCGTCTCCCTGCAAGCAGTTGGTTTAGGAAAATAGCGATTCGTCATAGCCATGCCTACCACCCCTTACTCAACGTGCAAAGCTGGATTCGGCTGCCGATTGGCCTCGTGTACAGCTTTGTGCCGGTCGCGGCCGGTGCGGGGATTGCTGTCGGAGGTTGTATGGCTGACGCCGCAATTGCCGGGAAGCATGGCGGAGCCCTTTGTGAGCTATCAGTGAAAGGGGGCATCGTCATGATGAGCAAGGCGCCAGAGGTGTTGGAGGGGGCGCTGAAACCTGATTTGCGTCATTGGGAGCAGCTCCCGGCGGCCTTCTTAGTGACATCTGCCTCCTCCTTTTGGGAGGAACCCTGTGCCCGGGAGGGAGGCTTGATGCATGAGTTGTTGTGATAGGAGTAGGATCCCGAACTCAGAGGACTCCTTAGGACAGGCTCACAGGAGGGCAACTGGCCAGTAAGAGACTTGCGAATGTTAAGCTGTTTTTCAGGTTTCCTTTTTTCCCTTGTTCATCGCATACTTCGGCTTGACTTCTCCCATCTGGTTGATTAGACTTCCCTCTGGTTTTTCGCTGATTTTTTGAGAGCATCGGAGCCTATCTTCTCCCCGGTATGTGAGGCAACCCCCTCCGAGACTGCGGGACCGGATTTATCGTTCTCTTCGACGTTCTCATGTCGCCCGTCGCAGGAGGTCACGCGATGGGAGCCCGGCGCTATCCTCAGCGAGGCGTGAGTGAACCGTGCAGCGAGCCATCGCACGGGCGTGGGTGTGTCTGTGCGGTGAGACAGTCGTCCGCATTATTGATGAATGCCTGTTGATTCCATGCTGGAAGGCCTGAGTCACAAATTCGAGTCGATCCTCAAGCGTCTTCGGGGGCAGGGTGTTCTGACCGAGCAGAACATCGGCGAGGCCCTGAAAGACGTCCGTATGGCGCTGCTGGAGGCGGACGTCAACTTCAAAGTCGTCAAAGACTTTATCGATCGGGTTCGCGTCAAGGCGGTAGGCCAGGAGGTTTTGCAGAGTCTGACCCCCGGGCACCAGGTCGTGAAAATCGTCTGGGACGAGCTTCGGGAACTGATGGGCGGAGCCCATGCGGGCCTCAAACTCGCCTCCTCACCGCCGACGGTCATCATGATGGTCGGCCTGCAGGGAGCCGGGAAGACGACCACGTGCGGCAAGCTGGCCAGGCTGTTCAAGAAGCAAGGTCGTCGCGTGATGTTGATTGCGGCCGACCCCCGGCGACCGGCCGCGGGGGACCAACTGGCGAGCCTCGGCGCCTCGATCGAGGTATCTGTGCACAGGGCCGACCGACCGGCCGGCACGACAACGGACATCGCCGCGCTCTGCGCCGCGGGCGATTGCACATTGATGATGAATTGATGACCGAGCTCGTCCAGATCAAGCAGGCCGTGGCGCCCCATGAAATCCTGCTCGTGGCCGATGCGATGACCGGCCAGGACGCGGTCGCCAGCTCCGAGCGCTTCCATCAGCGGGTGGGCGTGACCGGCGTCATCCTGACCAAGGTCGAGGGCGACGCGCGGGGCGGGGCGGTGCTCTCCATCCGGGCGGCCACCGGGCAGCCGGTGAAGTTTCTGGGCGTCGGCGAGAAACTGGAGGCGCTGGAACCCTTCCATCCCGACCGGCTGGCCTCGCGCATTCTCGGCATGGGCGACGTGCTCTCGTTGATCGAGAAGGCGCAGGAAAATTTTTCGCTGGAAGAAGCCGAAACGCTGCAAAAGAAGCTTGCGTCCCAGAGTTTCACGCTCGAGGATTTTCGCGACCAGATGAAGCAGGTCACCCGCATGGGCTCCATGGAGCAGTTGCTCGGGATGTTGCCGGGCGGGCAGCGACTCAAGGAAATGACCGGGTCCGGGGTGCCTGAGCGGGAAATGAAGCGAGTGGTGGCGATCGTCGATTCGATGACGACGCGTGAACGGCGGGATCATACGATTATCAGCGGGAGCCGGAAGAAGCGGATTGCGAAGGGAAGCGGGACGACGATCCCGGAGGTGAACCGCTTGATCAAGCAGTATCTGACGGCGCGAAAAATGATGAAGGCGCTGTCGGGCGGCGGGGGCAAGCGGCGCTTGCTGGAAGCATTGCGGAGCATGTGAAAACAGGGCGAGGCTAAGGTTGAGATTAGGGGTAACTTCATTCCTGGCATCCTAATCTAAACCTCAATCTAAACCTCAACCTAAACCTCAACCTGAACCTAAACCTTAACCTGATTCAAAGGAGGCCGAGCGTGGTTCGTTTACGGTTGACCAGAGCGGGGCGGCACAAGTTGCCGCTGTATCGAGTGGTGGTGGCTGATTCACGGAAGCCGAGGGACGGCAGTTTCATCGAGGTGATCGGGACGCACGATCCGCGGAAAAACCCGCCGCTGACGCAGCTCAAGCAAGACCGGGTTTTGGACTGGCTCCAGAAAGGCGCCCAGCCGTCCATGACGGTTCGCACCCTGCTGATACGTTCGGGCCTCCTGAAGAAGTGACGAGTAACGAGTGGCGGGTAACGAGTAGTTGGACGACGGGCCCGTCCTGAGTATGTCGAAGGGTGACGTGTGAGTCCTGCTGCGGGTCAAGACAAGGCCGTGGACGGACACGAAGGCCTTGTGGCTGTCGGTCGGATCGTGAAACCCTTTGGGGTAGAGGGAGCCGTTCGCGTCGAATCCCTGAGCGATGTGCCAGGCCGATTTGAGGGCTTGAGCGAAGTGACGCTCTCGGCGCCGGGCGGGCGGGTGCAGAAGACCCGGGTCCGGCAGGTCCGGCGATTGGGAGAGGATTACTTGGTGTCCCTCGATGCCTTCTCCTCACCGGAGGAGGCGCGTCTTTGGCGGGATGCCTTGATCCAGATCCCGGAGGCTTCGGCGCCACCGCTCCCGGACGGGCAGTTTTATGAGTTCGCGCTGTTGGGATTGGCCGTGCAAACCGAGTCCGGAGCCTCGCTGGGAACGATCGAGGACATCCTGGAAACGCCCGCCAACCATGTCTTCGTGGTGAGAGACGGAGAAACGGAACGGCTCGTGCCGGCGTTGAAGCGGGTGGTGGTGAGCGTCGATGTGCAGAACCGGCTCATGACCGTGCGTCAGCCGGAGGAAGTGGTCGTTGAGCAACCGGAGCGCGCCCATGCGGTGTGAGATTCTCACCCTGTTTCCTGATCTGGTCCAGCCTGTGGTCGGGCAGAGCATGCTCAAGCGGGCGCAGGAAAAGGGCCTGCTCTCGGTGACGGTCCGCAATCTCAGGGATTTCACGCAGGATCGCCACCATGTTGCGGATGATGCCCCCTACGGAGGCGGCGCGGGCATGGTCATGAAGGCGGAGCCGTTTTTTCAGGCCGTCGAGGCGTTGCAGCGTGAGTACGGACCCGGCTCGTCCCTCCGGCTGGTGATGCCGTCCCCGCAGGGCTGCCCCTTTTCCCAACGGCTGGCGGAGAACCTGGCCCACGAGCGTCGCCCGCTGGTGTTTCTCTGCGGGCACTATGAAGGGATCGATGAGCGGGTCCGAGTGGGGCTCCAGCCGGAAGAGATCTCAATCGGGGACTATGTGCTCACCGGGGGAGAACTCGCGGCGCTGGTGATGATCGATGCGGCCATCCGGTTGATTCCGGGCGTATTGGGCGATCCGGAGTCGGCGCATGCCGATTCCTTCATGGACTCGTTGCTGGATTATCCGCACTACACCAGGCCGGCGGATGTGCGAGGCTTGAATGTGCCGGAGGTGCTGGTCTCCGGTAATCACGAGGCGGTGCGGCGTTGGCGACGGAAAGCGGCGTTGCGCAATACCTACTTGAAGCGGCCGGATCTCTTGCGGGATCGTGAGTTGAGTGCGGAGGATCGAGGACTGTTGAACGAAATCAGCAGCGAGCCGGGCGTCGCTGCGCAGTGTGGGGAGGAGGGCTAAGTCATGAATCGGATAGAGCGGATCCGGCAGTCCCTGACGAAGTCGGGGGTGACCTCGTTCGAAATCGGGGACACGGTGCGTGTCCATGTCAAGGTGGTCGAAGGCGAGAAGGAGCGGATTCAGGTGTACGAAGGCACCGTGATCAGCCGCAAGGGCGGCAGCAACGGCGAAACCTTCACCGTCCGCAAAATTTCTTACGGCGTGGGGGTCGAGCGGATTTTTCCCGTCCATTCGCCGATCGTCGCCAAAATCGATGTGGTGCGGCAGGGCCACGTCCGTCGAGCCAAGCTGTATTATCTGCGGAACAAGAAGGGCAAGATGGCGCGGGTGAGCGAGCGCGAATACTCGCCTGAGAGCAAGCCGGCCGCGGCGGCCGCGGATACCAAGAGTTCGTAAGATTTGCGTCGTTTGTCGGTCGTCGTTGGTGGGGTGAGCCGGATCGGGGAGGCGATGTCCGCACGACGAGGGACGAACGGCGTCATTCCGATCACAGGAGCAGCGGGCTGCGTGCAGCCGACTGAACTCTTCGAATCGGAGGCTCGACGTCGAGGCTATCGTCGCGTCGCAGGGATCGACGAGGCCGGTCGCGGCCCGCTGGCCGGACCGGTCGCGGCGGCGGCCGTGATCCTTCCCCGGCGGTGCCTCCTCCCCACCCTGAACGACTCTAAACTCCTCGACGAGCGTGAACGGGACCGCCTCTATGATCAGATCATGGCGCGGGCCATCGGTGTCGGTCTCGGCTTTGCCGATCCCGGCGAAATCGACCGGCTGAACATTCTGGAGGCCACGCGGTTGGCGATGCGTTGCGCGGTGGCCGTGCTCTGTCCGGTCCCCGACTATCTGTTGCTCGACGCGGTGGTCCTGCGCGGCGTCGCCTCTCCCCAGCGTCCGATCATCAAGGGCGACGGTCTCTCCGTCTCCATTGCCGCGGCCTCGATCATCGCCAAAGTCAGTCGGGATCGGCTGATGCGGGAGGCGCATCTCCGGTACCCGCAGTATGCGTTTGATGTGCATAAGGGCTATCCTACGCCAGACCATCTCCGCTTGCTGGCACAATACGGGCCCTGCGAGATCCATCGTCGCAGCTTCCGTCCGGTGTCAGACTATTGCCAGGCGGTCCGCCATGAGTGAGGCCCGGCATCGGTTCGGGCACGAGGCCGAGGCCACGGCAGAACGGTATTTGCGGCGTAAGGGCTACCGGATTCTCGGGCGAAACGTCCGGCTGGCGACCGGGGAGCTCGACTTAGTGGCGGAATCGGCCGGCCGCGTGGTATTCGTGGAAGTCAAAGCCCGCCGGACGAGTGCCTACGGGGGCCTCATCCATGCAGTCGATCCGAGGAAACAGGCGAAACTCGCCCTCCTTGCGAGTCAGTTTTTGGCGCAGCGACGGATGACCGACCGCCTATGCCGTTTCGACGTGATTCTGTGCGAAAGCCAGGATGGCGTTCCGACAGTGCTTGAGCACATCGAGAATGCCTTCGACGTGCCCGACGAGAGAAGAAGGTGAGAACAACCGGTGGTCGGGGGTCAGTGGTCCGTGAGGGGGGCAGCGTTCACTGACCCCTGTCCACTGACCACATAGCTCTGGCCCCCTGAGCCATTCGTCATGATCCAGCTCTTCCACGTCTGGAAGTTTTACGACCGGCGTCCGGCGCTCTGCGATCTATCCTTTCAAATCGGGAAGGGCGAATTCGTGTTGATCCGAGGGGCCAGCGGGGCCGGCAAGAGCACCCTGCTCAAGCTGCTGTTTCGCGCGGAACTGCCTGATGAAGGCCAGGTGCTGGTCCACGAGCGCAATCTGGCCCGGCTCAGTCTGTCGGAGGTTCCCACATTGAGACGCGGCATGGGCGTGGTGTTCCAGGATTTCCGTCTGCTGCCGAAGAAGACCGTGTTTGAGAATGTGGCCCTCCCGATGCTGGTGCAGGGGAAGGAGGCCTTTGAGACCCGTATGAAAGTCGCCGAGGCGCTGAATGCGGTGGGATTATCGGTGAAGCGGGACTGCCGGCCGGCGACGCTCTCCGCCGGTGAGCAGCAACGCGCGCCGACATCATCGACGTCTTCAAGGCAATTCATGCGCGGGGCACCACGGTGGTGTTGGCGAGCCATGACCCGCACGTGACGGCGCGGCTCTCCTGCCGCGTGATGACGTTGACGCACGGGAAACTCGAGACCGACGAAGGCGGCCTGCGATGAATCGTCTGCGGTACTTTTTGCAGGAAGCCATGGGAAACATTCGGCTGAACAGGACGACCACTGTCTTGGCCATCGGCACGACCGCCTTCACGCTGGCCTGTTTCGGGGTGTTCCTCCTGCTCTATCTCAATCTCAGGACGATGGTGGGCTCGTTGCAGGACGAGTTGAAAGCGATGGTATACCTCCAGGACATGCTCCCTGCGCAGGGAGTCATGGAGGTGGAGCGACACTTGAGAGCCGATCGTGAAGTGGCGTCGCTCACCTACGTGTCCAAGGAGAAGGCGCTGACGGAGTTTATGCGCGCGTTTCCATCCGAGCACGATCTGCTCAAGGGGCTGGGCGACAATCCCTTGCCCGCGTCCTTTGAGGTCACCCTCGCGCCTGAATACCGCTCCTCGGATGCGGTCATGCGATGGGCGGAACGCACGCGCCTGACTCCAGGGGTGGCGCAGGTGCAATATAGTCGCGACTGGATCGACAATCTGGCGCGGTTGCTGTTTTTTCTCGAGGTCGTCGCCCTGGCCGTCGGGACCATCCTGGCCGCCGCGTCGATCACGATCATCGCGAATACCATTCGGCTGACCTTGCTCGCGCGCCAAGAGGAGCGTGAGATCATGCGGCTGATCGGCGCGACGCAGACCTTCGTGAAGGCGCCCTATGTCCTCGAAGGGGCTCTGTTCGGCCTGGTGGGGGCTGCGCTCTCCCTGGCATTACTGAAGGGCGGATTCGAGTTTATGAAGATGCGATTGGACCAGCCGGGGCAAGCTCTGGGGTTCGAGATGGCCATGAGTTTTTTCCCGACGAAGGTCTCGCTGATGCTGGTGCTGGCCGGCCTACTGGTCGGGTGTACGGGGAGTCTGCTCTCCCTCATTGGATTCGAGAAGGGCAAACTGTGAGTCCAAGCCTGCTGGTTCTCATGGGATGGCTCATCCTGGCCTGGCCGTTAAATCAGCCGGCCTGGGCCGCGAAGGATCGGCATGACCCCATCTCTCAGAAAATCGACCGGGAGCGGCGCACGCTGGACAAGCTCAAGAAAGAGATCAAGGAAAAGCAGCATCAGGCGAAGGCGGTGGAGAAGCAGAAGGAATCGGTGGTCCAGGTCATCCATGATCTGGATAACCGCTTGCACCGCAGCCGATCCGACTATGCCGCCATCACCAAGAATCTGAAGCAGAAGGACAAGGCGCTTGCCGACATTACCGACAATCTGACGACCTTGCGCGAGAGGATTCAACAGCGGCGGGGGTCCATTCTGGCCCGTGTGCGTGTACAATACATGGAGGGCCGACACGCCTCCTTGCGGGCCGTCCTGGCATCCAACAGTTATCCGGAATTTCAACGCCGGGCGAAGTATTTATCGGTGGCGTCCAGGCGGGAATACGATCTGATTGAGGCCTACCGCGCCGATGTGGGGGCGCTCGAGACGACGGAGCAGCAGTTGGAGGTCGCGCGCCGGGAGGTGTTGGCCACGAAGGAGCAGACTGAGCGTCAGTTGGCCGAGATCAAGGGCCTCAAGCACGACAAACGTGTGATCCTGGCCAAGATCGTTCACGAGAAGGAAGCCTATGACCGGGCGTTGGAGGACCTGCAGCGATCGGCTGGCCGGGTCGATTCCCTGCTCAAGGAATTGGAGGGACGGAAGCATGTCGCCTTGGCCAGGCCTCGAAAGGACATTCGTCCCATCCCGCCGTCGAAAGGGATTTTCCAGTGGCCTGCGG
The DNA here is from genome assembly GCA_016235225.1 of Nitrospirota bacterium. GTDB lineage: Bacteria > Nitrospirota > Nitrospiria > Nitrospirales > Nitrospiraceae > RSF151. The sequence continues at coordinate 8,901 of JACRLS010000187.1, forward strand.
ACGGGGAAGTGGTATCCTATTTCGGACGGCATAGGCATCCCACGTTCGACACCTATGTGCAGCACAAGGGGATTGAAATCCGGGCCGCCGAGGGGGCGGCGATCCGGTCGGTCTCAGATGGGACCGTGGCCTATGCCGATTGGCTGAAGGGGTATGGGCTTGTGCTGATTCTTGATCATCCCAACGGGTTTTTCTCATTATACGCGCATGCCTTAAAGCTCCTGGTGAAGGTAGGCGAGCAGGTGCGCGCGGGACAGATCATCGGCGAGGCCGGCGATACCGGCATGACAGGGGAGAGTACGCTCTACTTCGAACTCCGCGACGGTGCAGAACCGGTGGACCCATTGGCCTGGTTGGCCAGACGCGGTTGAGACGGGAAGGAAAGGATACGCACATCATGGAACAGAACGGGCAACGGCGTTGGTTGGTGATGGGACCGCTCATGGTCCTGACCCTGGTTGTCGGGGTCGTGATCGGCAAGGGTTGGGAGCGGACGGGCCATGCGTCCGAAACCTATGAGGAGCTCAAGACCTTCTCGGAAGTCCTCACCCAGATCCAGAAGCATTACGTGGAGGAGGCCAAGGTCAAGGAATTGGTCCAGGGGGCCATCCGCGGGATGCTGGCGACGCTGGATCCGCACTCCGCCTACATGACGCCGGAAATGTATAAGGAGATCCAGGTCGAGACCAAGGGGGAATTCGGCGGCGTCGGGATCCAGATCGGGATCAAGGACAACCGCTTGGCGGTCATTGCGCCGATCGAGGGGACGCCGGCGCACAAGGCGGGGATCAAAGCCGGCGACTTTATCATCAAGGTGAATGAGGAGACGACCAAGGATCTGACTCTCATGGACGCGGTGCAGCGCATGCGGGGGCCGAGGGGCACCAAGGTGGTTCTGACGATTCAGCGGGACGGCGTCAACGATTCGATGGTCTTTACCCTCGTCCGCGACACCATCAAGATCGAAAGCGTGAAGAGCAAGCTGTTGGAGGGGAATATCGCCTACGTCCGGCTGACACAGTTCCAGGAGCAAAGCGGCAAGGACCTCGCCAAAGCGCTCAAGCAATTGAGGGATCAGAAGGCGCAATCCACGATCCTAGATCTGCGGAACAATCCGGGCGGGCTCCTGACGACGGCGGTCGAGGTGTCCGAGCAGTTCGTCGCGCCCGGCAAGTTGATCGTCTATGTGAAGAGTCGGGATGGACGCAAGGATGAATATGTCTCGCGCGTCAAGGATCAGCCGGAAGACTATCCCATGATCGTCCTGGTCAACGAGGGGTCAGCCAGCGCGTCGGAGATCGTGGCCGGGGCCCTCCAAGATTGGGGGCGCGCGGTCGTCATCGGCAATCAGACCTTCGGCAAGGGCTCCGTCCAGACGATTCTGCCGCTCCAGGACGGATCTGGGTTGCGGCTGACCACGGCCAAATACTACACGCCGAAGGGACGCTCGATTCAATCCACCGGCATCACGCCCGACATCGTGGTGAAAGCGAAGGCCGCGCCGGTCGTCAAGCCCGGCGAGAAGGACGCGGAGGGCAAACCACACAAGGGTCCTGAGAGTGCGCCGCCGCCGGCCAAGCCAGGCGATGAGGGCGCGTCGAAGGCCCCGGGTGCAGCCGGCGCGGAAGGCGCCGAGACCAGCGAGGACGACCCGCAGCTCCAAAAAGCGATCGAGCTGCTGAAGACCTGGAAGATTTTTAAGGAGCTTCGGCCGGTCTAGATAGGGACTGGCTCCGCCGTCTGCGGCGGTGCCTGTCCCTGTGCCCCGGCCCAGCCGATTGTTCCTTCAGGGCTCCAACTTGTTGACGGGGCATCACAAACGGGATACTGTGATCCTTATGGTTGGCACGACCAAACGACTCTCCGTGGCGCTCGATCACCGACTTCTGGCCGAAGCGAGACGATTGACCCGCTCGCGAACCAAGCGAGCGACCATCGCTAAAGCCCTTGAGGAACTTGTGAAGTTAGAGCGTCGCAAGGCATTGGCGCATGCGCTGGGCGCCGGAATCTTTGAAACCACCGAAGCTGAGTTCCGCTCTCGCCGCCCCGTCGCACGCATGCCGGCTTCTGATCTCGGGCCTCGCCTCATCGACACCAGCTTCCTCAAGAAGCAGAGCAAGCCATAGTCGCTGCTGGGTAATCCGGCGATAAAGGTGCATCGAAGGCGCCGGGGGCGGCTGGTGCAGAAGTGGCCGTTCCGTTCCAGCCGAGGCAGAGGCCCTTGGAATACGGTCGCACTCCTGTACTAGGGGCGTGTCGTATTACCTGAATTTTGCACCACTATGCTGATTTCCGACTCTGTGCTGATTTCTATCGCATGGGATTCTCCTGCTTTGCGCTGCGTGCAAGAATGTCTTTGCACGGCAGCAGCATGACAGCCAAGCCGTTACGCCGCCGCCCGCGCCTCCTTTCGACGGCGATCCAGATAGTCCAGGAAGTCGACCACCCCGGCGGCCCGCTGCTCATGCACAGAGTAGCAAACTTCGTCACGGTTGCTGTGGAAGCGAATCTTTGCGGCGACGAAGAGCATCTTGAGCCGGGCGATGCGGATCGTGTGATCGGGCATCGCGATTCGCAGCGGTTCGGGGACCGCTGTGCCCTGGTGCTGTTGCCGCTCGGCATGGCCCGCCAACATCTTCATCCATCGCCACAGGTTATAGGCCAGCATCACGATCTGGAAGAAGGCATGATGGGCTTGAAAGCGCCTGGAGGGAATCGCCAGCACGCCTTCCCGCTGGGCTTCCCCAATGAGATTCTCCACGTCCGCCCGTTGATCGTAGGCGTCAATGATCCGATGCGGATGTGCGTGTTCGTTGGTCACAAACACGCGATAGACGTCGTTCTCGGCGTCCAGCAGCTTCAATTGCCGATTCCCCATCTGGTCCTTGCGAATCCGCATCACCACAAAACGGCAGGGCTGCTCCCAGCCCATTGGCTGAGACACGCACTCGTTGTCGTCGTACTTCCCGTGCCGATACCACCCGTCGTCGGGAAAGGGCGGATCGCATCGCTTGTTACCGAAGGTGAACCGAAACCCCTCAGCCAGACAGGCGTTCACGCTCTCCCAGCCGATGAACTCCCCGTCCCCGCGCACATGCACCTCCCGCACCAATTCGGGCAACTGTTTGCGGAACTGTCCAATCTGGCAGGCGACTTCCTCGTTGCGGATCGTCTCGCCACGTCGTTGCGTCCCGCACAGGTACTCGCGGGTCTCGTCCAGAAAGCACAGGACCGGCCGCAGCCCCTTCTTGCCGCGATGCTTCGTGTTGTGCCCCTTGCGCGCCCCCTCGATCGCCCCATACACCGTGGCCACGGTCGTATCGATATTCACCGTGACCCGTCGCGGCGCATACGCGCACAACACCCACACCCTCGCCCGCAAGGCCGCCCCCAGTCGCAGCCGCGAGGCCGACTGCACAATCCCCAGCGAGGTCAGATACCGCCAGAACGTACTGACCGCCGGCAACAAGCCCACGCGCAAGATCCCGCAGACCATCGCGTCGGTCCGCACATACGCGAAGTGGCCCAGCCGTTGAAACCCGATGAACAGCAGCATCAGCATCCCCAGCACCATGCGATACCCGCCCAGATGCGCCTCCCGTTTCGGATGCACGTAGTGTGCGGCAAACGCCTTCTCGAAGCCGATCAGGTCCAGAAACTTCACCAGCGCCAGCAATCCGCCAAACGCCGTCAACCGCTCCGAGCACTCCCCGTACGGCGTGTCCGGCGTGATCGTCGTGCGCCGACCCTTGCACTCATTCCTCGTCTCGTGTCCCGCTTGCTCGTCAGCCCGTTTCCCACCATTCTTG